>DAOWAH010000241.1 GCA_030634675.1 Fidelibacterota bacterium | reverse complement strand
GATAATTCATCTTTCCGGCGCCAGTTGATATCAATGGTACCGGCGCTTTTCCAGGCATTTTCCAAATGGAGATCAAGCTGACCGGTTGTCTGCCAGCCATCATTATCCTGGGTCAAGCCAATAATCCCGCTGAAATGACTGACAAAGTCCGGTTTCAGCACAATCATGGCGGCCAGGTGATTGGCAGCATAGCGCCCTAATGAATAGCGTGTTTTATCATTCAGAAAAGGATAAGTATTAACAATATTGGCCCATGCCCGATTTGATTCGTTCCATGGTTGGGTTCCTAAAATTCGACTGAAGAGTCGTTGGGAAATTTCAGGTACGATATCTTCCGGACCAGAAAAGACCAGCGAATCAATATCGATTTGATGCTGAATAATTGAATAAACAGCCTCAAGAGTATCGACCATATTAATTACTTTTAGTTGATACTGGACGCCCGGATCATTATTTAGTTTCAGGAGAGAATCAAGTTTTTGTATCACCGATAACGAATCAACCGCCTCAAAACCAATTGCAGTCCCAGAGATGTTCACCTGGATCGATTGTCCGACGATCATATTCAGAAAAACAATAATTGCTATAAACTTAGAAATATGCACGGAGTTCTCCGGTAAGAGTGATCAGACGATCATAGCGACTATCGGCTATATAATTACAATTCAGATTTACTGATAAATTACTGCCAATTAAAAATTGTCCGGTTATATTAATCTGTAAAGAACGGCCTAAAGCCAATCCATTTAAGGTTTCCGGAGGCAGGGCAGTTGATCCGGTGGAACCAACCTGGAACCACTCCAATCGCGATTGGAGACGGCCTTTCGGACCAATAAATCTTAATACATCCAATTTGATTCCGTAGGCGTCAGCCTGGTATTCCTGAGCATGGTGATCACCGGCATTACGACCGAACTGGACCGTAGTCTCACACTGCCAATCATGATCCGGATGCCACTTCACTCCTCCTTCTAGCCAGTAACCAGCCACAGTACGATTACGCAAGTCTGACAGGGCTGAATTAACAGACAGCTCCTCAAAACGCCCAATGATTATTCCCAGAAAATTCCGATGGAGGGTTTCGTTGAGTTCCAGACCAATCTCCCCTGCTCGTTTCAAATCGCTGCCCCGGGGATCCAAACCGTTCAGATCATGCACATTTCTATTCCAGACACGTAATCTTCGTCCCTGGCGAACTGGCCGATAGTCGATTTCATTATAGTTATTCCATTGAGCGCGAGTAATACCAGAATCCAGCAGGGTTGGTTTAAAGAGTCGCATTGTGCCAAAGCGATTACCCCTGAAATCAGCGCGTAATTCCAAACGGGCGATCAAGCCCTTTAATCGCTTCAGGCTGGTTTTATTGAAATCTAATTGAATTCGCTGAATTCCATCAAAGCGGGTCGTCGGATGGCGATCACCGGTAAGAACGTTATAGGAGATATAAGCGCCATTGGGATCGGCTATATATTCATTGAATTGCTGGTCGTAGCGATAATAACCTAGTCCTGTCCCAACGGAATCATATACTATCGCACGGCTCTCGGTATAGGTTTCCTCCAATTTGGTCTTCATGTCCCAGCGCAATGGCCGCAGATTATTAAAATAAGAAAAATTGGTCTGCAACAGTTCAAAATCAAATTCCCGGGAATCAAGAAATTCAGTCTTTAACCGCTTGCGAAATGTTATCTTGTAATTCCAACCCTTTAAGGAACGTCCATTAACGTCAACCAAACCAAAATAACCACGACTTATCCGTTCCAGTCCCTGCAGAGAGGTATCCGTCTCAGCCCAATCAATCCGCCGGCCAATTCCCAGTTTACCCTGCCCCGTTTCACCATCAAAGTCCAATCCGATTGTATGGTGCTCGAATTGGGTGACGGTACGATTTAGCTCACCGGAATAATCATAATAAGGATGCAATTTCCCCGGAAATAAAAGTATCTGGGCCTGAGACTGAAGTAAATATTCGGTCGCTGATTCCATCCGGCTGATCCGGCCGGAATACTGTGGTATCCAGTTTGTTGAACCAGCACTTTCTATGAGATAGCGATTTTTATTTTGCTCCCGGACCTGGTATTGCGACCAATCCACATTCAGATTGAAAGTGCTGGAATGATTCAAGCCAAATCCAGCTGTCACCATATTTTGATTACCGACCTGATTAGCGGGTAAATTCCAGTCCCGATCAAATAGTGCATCCTGATCACGCTGTAAACTATGAAACCGCTCTGCCTTGCCCCAATTGGATAAATGGTAACTCAGGTTCCAAAGCGGTGTTAATTCTAAGCCATTTCCATTCAAATCAAAATTGTAAGCCAGGCCCAGGTTATCGTCGTCATCTCGGGCTGAGAGCCGGTTTAAGTCAAATTCCGACAAACTTAGCTCGGTATTAATACCAAATCTCTTCGAAGGGTGGTATGCGGCAGTAAACTGTATTGCCTGCTGACGCTCCGGGCGATCTAAGTGTTGTATCGGACTGTACAAATCCTGATATCGCTGTCGCTCTGTTTCAGGTACATAAGCGTAGTATAGCTGTCCATTTGTGGCCACCTTGCGGATATAGGCACCAGTGGAAACATCATTTTGAAAAAATACATTATAACGTTCCAGGGTACTGTCAGGCTCAACGGTAGCCCGATAGATATAAATACCATCATCCAAATAATAATCACCAAGCGAATCCGCAATGGCTCCCGAAATATAAACATCCTGATCTCCGGCACTGGCCAAACTATCCCGCACGGCGCTTGATAAATTCAATTGACTGGCATTGATGTTATCCTGTTCACTGAGATAAGTAACCGTCAATTCACCATGTTCGATTGCTGTTATTTGCCAACTGGCACCTATCAAATTGCGATTATACTTAAAATCGGAATATTGATACTCGATCAGAATATCACTATCACTGTGAATCAACTGTTGGGCTGTAAAAGTAATTTCACCAGTGGAATAATCGATTATATAATCATTATTCTCGCCCCGCGTCAATATATTACCATCAATATATATTCGTTCTGATCCGGCAATAACGATGATGTCGCGGCTACCAGTCGCTGATATCAGCGAGTATGGCCCCTGTGATCCTTCCGTACCTTTAATAGTCATTACGCGATAATTGCCTTTGGCAGCAGCATAGACAGCCTGACCATCGGAACCGGTCAATCCCAAGTTACCTTTTAAACCTACCAATCGTCGATTAATCTTCAGGAATTTTCCCCGGTTCAGTGAGAAATCGATATCACCGGCAGTTACGCCCCAGGCTGGATGTTTAACCATTAGGTAGACCTGATCAATTTCTTCCAGAGTCAGTGTATTTCCCTCCGGCTGAATGGGCAAGTTCTCATCCGCCAGAACTCCGCTGACTTGAATATCATCGGCTAGTTTTCCCTGCAGTTGTAAGCGCAAGCCGCCATTAATATCGGTTCTGCCAAAAGGCGATAACTCCACTCTGCGATAAATGCTCCCGGCGGTG
>DAOWAH010000222.1 GCA_030634675.1 Fidelibacterota bacterium | reverse complement strand
CGAGTTTATCATAATTTAAAAGCAGTCTCAATAGTGGTTTGTTTGATTGGGGTCAGGTTACCGGTACCATCATCACGGTAGAACTGACGAAAATCCCAAATCAGACTCACTCCGGATGCAATGGCATATCCGACCCGGTAACCGATGATTGTATTGATACTGGGATTGGCAAAATCAAAGGGGTCGGGATCATTGTTGCGCTGATAGTAGGCGCGCGCTTCGCTCAATTTAGGAATCAGATCTGGTTTGATCTCAAGTCCGGCATAGAAACTGTTATACTTCAAAGTATCCTTTACCATGCTGGTGTAGGATGCATTAATCTGCACCAAATCAAACAGGTTCAGGCCTGCCGCTCCATAAATACCTGATAATGAAATATCTGAATTATCTTCAGCAAACACCTGCATGTCCTTGGTCCGAATGATCGTCGATAATCCGTCATTAACCGGGACGACTCGCGTTATATCGTAGGATTGATCAAAAAAGCGTGGCACGAAGAAGCCTGATTTAATTCTGTATTCAAGACTGATATTAATCATCTTGAACAGGGTTGCCTGGAGACCCGGAATTGTAATCCCGTCACCTGATTTTGCTACCGGTCGGTAAAAGGCTGTTCCCGAATCACCATCGGCCGGGAAACTCAGGTGGCTCCATTCAGCATAGATCGTTAGCTGAGCCAGCTTGGACTTGAGGATGGGATAACCGATATCGAGGCCATAACCGATGGCCTGTGCTTTACTTTCCTGGGTGCTGAACGGTTCGCTCTTTAAAATGACTTCAGGATCGCTCCCACCGATCCAAGGATCAAAGATCTGGTCATCATCGGAATCAGTATCCCACAATGTGGAATCAGTCCCGGTATGGGGATCGGGAATTCCATCGCCATCGGTATCGTTCCAGAATTGCTTGTCATCGGGATAATCGTCGAAGGCATCGGGGTAACTATCATCATCGCTGTCCACCAGACCAGAGAATTGATTCATGTCCATCACAAAATTGGCACCGAAAGTGAGGGGGAATTTCCTGGAGACTGTATATGCACTACGCAGACCCAACAAGGTCCCACCACGGGAAAAATCCTTCACATTTGATAGAAATACTTCCACTCCAAATGACCCAAAACCAAATCCGCCGTTAACACCAATTTGCCGTACTGACGGAAATTCTATCATATTGGAATATCCGCTCAGAAGGCCACCGTACCCCAAAGTTACATTCTCAAGGGCGCCCAGTTTGAACCAGAACGGATCGCCTTTATCCGCCCAACGGATATAGAGGAATTTATCCATGATATCTGCTGCTTCGTTCCACTCCTCCTGGCGGATATTGCCTTCATTATCAAGATAGATAACCAGATCAAATCCCAAGCCTAGTTTGCCAAATTTCAATTCGGGGCGGAAAGCTAACTGATTATAGACAATTCCATCGATCGTAACTGAACCGACACCAAAGCCCATTCCAAACGGTTTCGATGGTGCGGAAGGTGCTGATGATTGCGGAACATCCCCATCGGGTGCTCTGGGACCGGTTTCCGGCTCGGGAGTCGGTGCTTCTTTTGGCAGCATTTCCTGGGGGAATTCCTCCGGTATTGCCTCACCCGGCGCCGGTGAATACTGTTCAATCAACTGTTCCAACTCCCCGGTCCCGGCATCAGGATCGGGATCGACCGGGAATTCCGCTGGCGCGGCCGGTGCCGATATTACATTTCCGGTTGGACTCGATAATGCTTTCTGTCCCGGGCCAACCTGCACAGTCTGACCGCTAACCAGATTAAATACTTCGAAGATACCCTCCTGCCCGTAAAACTGGTCGATACCACTGGCATCCACAATAGCGGCGAAGATAGTACCTTTCACAGACGCAACTGATGAGGGCGTCTGGACCCGAAAGGTTTTAGTCCGGTTTTCCTTATTGATATCATTGATGATCGTACCAATTTCAATATCGATAGTGCGGGTATTCTCCGTGTCAACGAACTGAAACTGGGTATTTTCCTTCATTTTTATGACGGATTTATCATCAAGGTACATCACGACCGCGAAACTGGCCGTTTCAACCCGAACAATATCGCCGTTGCTGATCCCTAATCCAGGCTTGAGCATTAGATTAAAATCATCGGCCGCTACTTTTTTCAATTTTACCATACCGCTGACCTTGATAACCCGGGCAATCGGTGCGGCACCAACTATTTGAAGAAATAAAACCACTCCCAAAAAATGGATCATATATTTTTTTGCCATCATAAAAGCCGATCCTCCGCAGAATAGTTATTAATTCCTGAAAACATGCTCGGTTGAAATTAAGCGCCCGAGATAACTGGCAACGTGAGGAAGTTCACGTCTAACTGGTTGTGATTAATTTATCGCTAAATCAAATTAAAAGGAAGAACACAATCAGGAGCACGCGGAACGTGCCCCTGATCATAATTTGGGACGGATTTAATCCTTATAAATCCCGTTAAAAATTAAACGCTGTCTCAATCGTGGTTTGCCGGACCGGTTTTAAACCATCGCCGGTATCGCGGTAGAACTGGCTGAAATCCCAGATCAGACTAACGCCAGCACTGATTTCATACCCCAGCCGATAACCAAAAACAGTGTTGACTGATGGATTCTTAAAATCAAACGGATTGGCATCATTATTACGTAAATAATAGGCGGAAGCCTGGCTCAATTTGGGAATCCAATCGGTGTTCAGTCCAGCCACTGCGGTAAAGCTACGCACTGTGTCGTTTTCCGCCTTCATATTGGCGTAGGAGGCGGACACATTGGCAAAGCCAAATATATCCCAGCCGGCGGACCCGAAGTAACCGGACAGGCTGGTATCATCGGTCAATACCAGTTGATCCTTAGTGATGATGGCCGTTGTCATGTCACCGGGGACAGTCATCACCCGGGAAATATCATAGGACTGGTCAAAGAAACGGGGCACGAAATAACCGCTCTTGATCCGGTATTCGACATTTATCTGGACCATTTTAAACAGGGCTAGTTTGATACCGGGAATTGTAATTCCGGTCCCGGATTTTTTGTCCCGATAATATTGATCACCAACCTTCCCGACACTGGGAACGATCAACTGGTTGAATTCACTGTAAACATCTATGGCAATTATATTATTACTAAAGACTGGGTAGCCAACATCGGCGGCCAGACCAATAATACTGGCTTTACTTTCTGTCTTATTAAATGGATCAGGATCAGGTGTAAATGAAGGATCAAATTCCATGTTAGGATCATCCGGATATTGGTCGGTTAGACCATCACCATCACGGTCGTAATCTAATTCATCCGGAATACCATCGCCATCAGTATCGATGTCATATTTTTTACCTTTCAGTACATCTCCCGGATTCAGATTATAGGCACCGCTGGGATAGATGCCGGGTAATTCGAATTCAATATCAGGAAAAGCATCAAACACATCGGGAACATCGTCACCATCCAGGTCTTTCAAACCGGAGAATTGATTGATATCCACGATCAGGTTCGCACCAATCGTCAGCGGCAATTTTTCCGATAACTTGTATGATGCACGCGCTCCCATCAGGGTTCCACCGCGGACCAGGTCCTTGATATTGGAAAGGAAAATCTCAGTATTCAGTTTATCCATCAACTGGACTCCCAGGTTGAGACCCAGTTGTCGGACAGACGGATACTCCATCATATTCGAATATCCATTCAGCAATCCGCCATAACCAAGGGTCACGCTCG
>DAOWAH010000406.1 GCA_030634675.1 Fidelibacterota bacterium | reverse complement strand
GTAAGCACTGGAGATCTTAAATATTGTAAAATTTTCAATCTACAAAAAATTCCGTTGGTTACATATTTATACTTGTTAATTATATAGTTGAGTGAATAGAACTGGATCTAATACGAAATCTTTAGTTCGGTCATTTAATTCAAATGAAAGGTAAATAAAATGAATTTGACAGCCATTGATATTGTGTTTTTTGTCATCTTTTTTGCGATAGTAATCGGTGTAAGTATGTACAAAAGTCGAAAGGGAAAAACCAGTGAGGATTTTTTCCTGGCCAGTCGCGGTTTACTTTGGCCGATGATTGGATTATCGCTCATTGCTGCGAATATTTCGACTGAACATTTTGTTGGAATGGCCGGTCAAGGTGCTGGTGTCGCCGGGATGGCTGTCGCCAGTTACGAATGGATTGCTGCAATCACATTGGTATTTGTTGCAATTTTCTTTTTACCAAAGTTTCTCAGAAGTGGCATTTTTACGATTCCTGAATATTTGGAATATCGATATAATTCAGCGGCGCGAGCGATAATGGCTTTTTATACCATGGTCATTTATATCGGTGTGACCATAGCAGCAGTTATTTATTCAGGTGGATTAACAATCCAGACATTATTTGGAGATCTTCATAATCCCAATCATTTATTTCTTGGTATATGGATTATTGGTGGGATAGCCGCCCTCTATACTATTTGGGGAGGGTTAAAAGCCGTTGCATGGGCGGATATATTCCTGGGTTCCGCCTTAATTATTGGTGGTGGTATTACCATGGTGCTTGGATTTAACGCGGTGGGTGGTGTTGATAATTTCTTTGAATACAATGCTGACAGACTACATATGATTCTCCCTAATGATCACTCTGTTCTTCCTTGGACAGCCCTGCTTATTGGTCTTTGGATACCGAATTTCTACTATTGGGGCTTAAACCAATATATTGCACAAAGGACTCTGGCCGCAAAGACTCTTAAACAAGGCCAGTTAGGAATTATGTTTGCAGCCTTTTTGAAATTGCTTATTCCTTTTATAATAATTTTTCCGGGGATGATGTCATTACAACTCTATGGAGATCAAATGACCGGTGATAGTGGAACAGATTCAGCTTATCCACTATTGATAAAAAACCTTGTTGGACCAGGTGTGCGCGCTTTTATTTTTGCAGCCATCAGTGGTGCAGTTATTAGCTCTTTGGCCTCCATGCTTAATTCAGCTTCGACAATTTTCACCATGGACCTGTTCAAGCGCCATTTTCGGAAAGATGCCTCGCAGAAAATGCTAATCCGGATTGGAAGAGTTTCAACTGCAACTTTTGTTTTAATCGGATGTTTTATTGCACCCCAGTTGGGTAACCCTAAATTCATGGGCATATTCACTTATATCCAGGAGTTCCAGGGCTATATTTCTCCCGGAATATTAGCCGTGTTTGTTTTTGGAATGGTTTTCAAACGGGCTCCTGCTATAGCCGGTGTAACCGGTTTATTGTTAACCGTTCCGGTATACGGTTTCCTGCAGTGGCAATTCGGAGCAGTAGCTTTTCTGAATCGCATGGCAATCACATTTATTTTCATATTAATTGTCATGTACCTGCTGACGTATTTCAAACCACTGGACAAACCGAAAGAAATGCCGGTTCGGGAAGAATTCGACATGAAACCAGCCGCTTCAGTTAAGTGGCTTGGTTTCTCAGTGATAGTCGCCACAATTATTCTATATGCCATTTTCTGGTAGTATATTAGTTAAAATCCATCTGATATTATTTAAGATATCGAATGTATTGAAAGATTCGTGCTGAACATTAAAAATCGACCGCATAGACGGTATAATGTCTTGAATGGTGAATGGATATTGGTATCTCCCCATCGAATGCAAAGACC
>DAOWAH010000095.1 GCA_030634675.1 Fidelibacterota bacterium | reverse complement strand
CCCTTTGTTAGAACAAGAATTTGATAGTTTTAGTATTATTGTGTCGGTTTATTTTTATTTGCCATTCTATCTTTCAAATCTCTTAACACCTCTATTTGAAGCTCTTGCACTGCGTTTGTACCTAAAAAGCTGTTTGCAATTACCCACTGCTGGTAGTCACTATAATAATGGGAATCAATTATATTGACCAACACATTCCTTGCTCCTATGTGAATGTGTTCTTTAGGATTATTTTTAAATCGATTGATAATACTGCCGACTTCAGCCTGTTTCTTTAATTCTTTTTTATTACCGTCACCTTGGGGACCTAATTTGCTAGTCTCTCCGACAAATGTTTCAAATGGGCTAAATGATATAGCCAAACTCTTTATTTTATCAGAATTAAGGATCTCAACATACTCGCTGAATTTGAATTCACAATTGAAAACATCATGAACAAGCTTGTTCCTTAGCTCTGAGAGTGATGCTATGTATCTTCTGTTCTCTTTCGAAATCAATCCCAGTTTCTCAAGAAATGCAATTTTCCCAGTTGTTTTGTCACTTAACTCCAATCTGCCAAATATACTTTTTAAGTCAGGTTGATTGAAGTGAAATAAGAGCAACTGAGTGCAGATGGATTCAAAGAATGCATGCAATTTTATAACAAAAGACCAATCGTCTTTATTTAGCAAATCCTCAAAAAATCCCTCTCTGGTACCAACTACTTTTTCTATTTCATTTACACTATTTGGGATAGACATAATTATTTATTCTAACGTATCAATATGTGGAATATTTTTTCTCATATCAGCCTTCCCGTCTGACTTGACGTCAGTCGTGGCAGGATAGACTGGAAAATATTTCCACCTATTGTCATATTACAGATGTATTACGGAATATTTGCATAATATTATCCACGTATTACCGATTTGTTATTGTTATCTTGGATTACCCCAGCTTCGTCGTACAACCTATGCATAATTCGTATTCAGTTGGTGGAATTTATACAGGGTCAGGATTACAATAAATATATTTCGTCCCGTAAACGCTATCAGGATTTATAACAAAATGTAGGGCCAACTCATGAGTTGTCCCTACCAATAATTATTATTTCCTCCTGCTTTTAAAACCGGGAATCCACATCGGTACTTCGCGCATGTATTGCTCATATTCAGTACCGAAACGTGCCTGCAGTAGTTTTTCTTCATAGCGGCAGATAAAATACAGAAAGACGATTGCTGCCAGCCAGACAATGGCCGCAATGACCGACAGATTGATCAGCAATAACCCCAGGTACAATAATATTTCACTGACGTACATGGGGTGTCGCAGGTATTTATAGATCCGATCCCTGATCACGGTTGGTTCGGTGCGCACCTCCCCAAATACTATTTTCATGCTGGCACGAGCCAGATAGCCCGATAAAATCAACAGGATGATTCCCACCGGTAAACGAACCGCCAGTAAAATATATTCATTCAGCCCGGTAGAATATTTAAATATAAAAGTATCGCTCAGCCAGACGCCGGTAAACAGGATCGCCAGGATCATCTGCCCGGCATCGCCGAGTTTATGCTCGCCAGTCAGATCAGCACGATTGTGGTGGTCGTTTACAGGTTTTTTCTGATCATTCATGTTTCCCCTCTCAAGCTATTAATCATTGATTATTAATTTAATAAAGAGATGACAATTTTTTCCTTCTTCCATGATCGGTAATTAATAAATCATAAAGATGAAAAATTACTGACCGGCCACGTCTCCAATAATGCGTCGCAGGAAACCGTCGTTGTTCCGTATCAATTGACGGGCTTCCTCTTTGCCGCACTGCTTGCGGGTCATTACAATCGCCGTTTTCACTTCCTTATCGGCAGCGAACAGCATTTCCTGAGCTTTGTCATAGGGCAAGTCCGTCAGTTGCTGAATGATCCGTGAACCGCGATCCACCAGTTTCAGATTCACCGCATCCAGGTCCACCATCAGGTTGCTATAGACTTTGCCAAGCCTGATCATCGTGGTAGTGGAAATCATATTCAGCACCAACTTGGTGGCGGTACCGGATTTCAGGCGCGTCGAACCGGTGAGAATCTCCGGACCAACATCAACTGCGATCAGGGTATCCACTTCAACATCCTTCAGTGGTCTGGGATTGCAGATCAGGTAGGCCGTACCGGCTCCGATGCTGTGCGCCCATTGTAAAGCATGTGCAACATAGGGCGTAGCGCTGCTGCTGGCAATACCAACTAAAAAATCTTTGGAGCTGAAACCAACCTCTTTCAATGCTTTTTCAGCATCTTCCGGTACATCCTCAGCGCCTTCGATGGAACGTACCAATGCTTCCCGTCCTCCGGCTATTACCCCCTGGAACCAATCTCTCGGAGCAGAAAATGTAGGTGGTATTTCGGAAGCATCCAGAACTCCCAGGCGCCCGCTGGTACCGGCACCGATATAATACACGTGTCCGCCGCGTTGAATAGCCTTGACAGCCAGTTCCACAGCCGTAGCGATTTCAGGTAGCACAGCCTGGATTTTAAGGGCAATAGATTGATCTTCCTTATTCATTATCTCCAGGATTTCCGGGATCGAACGCTTGTCAATCCGCTGGGAATTGGGGTTCTGTTTCTCAGTGGTCAGGTCTTTGCGAGCCTGCGGTTTAGTATTTTCCATATGCAAATTTAAAATTGTTCACTTATACCTATTTACTGCTAATTGGCATAATATCAAAAAAATCAAAAATGCAGCTTTGATTATCTAAAGGAAATTATTCAAATTTCACCAGGTTAACGGGGATATTGTTATGGCTATCATTAAACCACCTCCTGTCGCTGTACTGACTTTGGAATTGTATATTCCAGCAGCCGAATCGTTAAAAGCCAAACGTCAGGTTGTGAAAAGTATCAAAGAACGAATCAAAGCCCATTACAATATTTCCATAGCTGAGTTTGGTGACACGGAGAAATGGCAAACGGCCACCCTCGCTATCTGCACGGTTGGAAACGATCGACGCAGACTGGGACAAACTCTGCAGGCAATTTTGAATAAAATCGACAGCTGGCGCCTGGCTGAGATAACCCGTCAGCAGATTGAGTATTTATAAGCGCGCTATGGGTTGGATAAATCTGACCATCACCTGTTCTGAGTTAGACCCCCGCAACCTGGCAGATTTTTTATTGGACCAAGGTGGACTATCTGTCTCAATAGTCAATACCGATCCCGATAGCCCGGTTGAGGATGAATGGTTTGATGATCCCAGCCTGCCGGAAATAATAATTCCTGAAACGGCATCCGTAGCAGTATTACTGCCGTTGGATTCACAAATTGATCAGCTGGTGGAGAAAGTTAGAACACATTTCCAATTATCCGACGAACTTGCTTACAAAATTGAACAAATTCCTGAGCAGGACTGGGTGAAAAGTACCCGGAAATTATCGAGGCCACAGAAAATTAGTGAGCGCCTGTGGATCGTGCCAACCTGGGAAACGATTGTGGATCCCGAAGCAATTAATCTGCGTCTCGATCCGGGGATTGCCTTTGGCAGTGGTACTCATCCCTCCACCAGATTATGTCTGCAATGGCTGGACCGGGAAATCAGTGGTGGTGAACGGGTACTGGATTATGGCAGCGGTTCGGGTATTCTGGGAATCGCCGCCCTGAAACTTGGTGCTGCTGAGGCAGTTGGCGTAGATATCGATCCCCAGGCCAATTCAGCGGCCCTGGAAAATGCTTCGATCAATCAGGTCAATTTTCCAACCTGTCTGCCGGAAGAATTACCCCCGGATAAATACGATATAATTATTGCCAATATCCTGGCCAATCCTCTGCTGGAACTGGCACAATCATTTTCCAAATTACTGAACGATGGGGGTAAGATAGCATTATCGGGAATATTAAAAGCTCAATCCAGCCGATTAATACCAGTATATAAAAAATATTTCACCAGAATTGAGCAAGTATCTCTGGGGGACTGGATATTATTGGCGTGTTATAAGCGATAAATAATAGGCGATTATTTAAAACATATATCCGAATGTGAAATACAAGTGGCTTTGCATTGAGTCAGATATAATCTCATCACCGCGACTATAGATCATTTCCAGCGGACCGATGGGTGTTAATAAAATAAATCCGATTCCATAACCAATCAGTCTATCTTTTTTAATTGGATAAAAATCACCTTTATAATTGGGAGCAATATTGAAAATGAATTTTAAGAACAGTGGATTTATTCCCTGGTACCGGTAATCAAAGCGATAAAATGAAGTACGGTAATGAGCTAACTCATTATAGTCCATTCCAACAAAACTTGGTGGACCACCGAAATACATCCATTTATAGTAAGTTAAAACATTACCATGATATTATCCATACTGTGTTAATAACCGAAAGGTATGCCTTTTCTTTATGGTGTGATAAATGTCCAGCTTTATTTCTTCCCGGCGGTAGGTGATTTCCGATTCAATTCCTTCCGGAACATAGTCATAGTCAAAATTTATCAAAAAACCTTTTCGGGGCAGTAAAACATCATCGAAGCAGTCGATTTGGGTATTCAAGTGCAATCTACGATTCATTTCATTCCAGACCGGCAGAGAACCACTCACCCCGATAGTAGGAAAAATATCAACAAATTCCTGGATGTATTCAATTTCAGTATCCCAGCATTTTTGCGGTATGAAGCCGACACCAGCACTCCAACTGGTTGACTGACTTTTGTACAATGCAACTTGCTGGCCTTGATTGAATATATTAACTGGTTCATCGACATACTCGAAGCGAATGAAGGGATAAACAGCCAAATTGAGCATCCGGGAAGGTAAATATATTTTTGTATTCAATTTGGTTAAACCGGCGAATTGCATCGTTTGCTCCAGGCGCATTCCCGGAAACAATATATTATTGCCAAAAAAACCGATCATACCCACCAGGTTATAATTGCGGTCGTAGCGCAAGCCCAGACGCAGGCGGTTATAGGATCGTTCCTTAACATTGATATTCAGGCGAATACTGTCTTTCGAAACGGATTCAATTTCATAATTAATAGTTTCAAAATATCCCAGGCTGTACAGCTCAGTGATCCGTTTCTCCACAACTTCCGTATCAAATAGATCCAATGGGGCAATTCCCAATAACGAATAAATAAAGCCGAATGACAGGTTTTTATTACCGGATATTGTAACACCATGAATGACCGGTTTTTGCTGCTCTTTGATTCGAAAGAACAGGCGAATAAAATTCAATTTTACTGGCTGAACTTCATAATCGATTTTCTCAAAATAGCCCGTCTTATACATTTCACGTACATGGTTCTCAACAGAGTCGGGATCGAACTTGTCACCCGGTTTAATATTCAATAAATTATAAATATAGGTAAATGGCAGAGAAGTATTTCCGCCAATTGTCACACCGTAAATCAATGTGCTTGAATCCGGTGAAGATATTTTCGATTCAAATCCGTTTGTCGACAGATTATTTTTCAATTCGATCAGTTTATCGAGATTGGCATGGGCGCTTATTTTTCCACGCCGTACGATTTCTGTGATATTCTTATTACTAAAGTCAGCCGGGCTTAAACCCTCTAACTCGGGGGCGATCAGGATGTCGGCTAATGGCGCATTTTCTTCCTCACGGATATATTCCGGGATTGAAATCGATTGTTCCAAAATGTCCAATACGGTCTTTAATTCATGTCGTTGCCGTTTGGGGCGCCCAACATTAACGGCGATAATATAATCGGCGCCCATTTCCACAGCAACATCGATCGGCAGATTATTTAACAAACCACCGTCAATCAGCATATAATTACCCCAATCAACCGGCGTAAATATGCTCGGAATTGACATGGTTGATCGCATGGCCTTGGCCAGAGACCCGCTCTTAAGTACGATTTCTTCACCAGTAATGAGATCGACCACAACACAGCGGTAGGGAATCGGTAATTGATCGAAGTCGGAAATATGTTCATAGGCGTAAGTCAATTTGGAAAACAACAGGGAAATTTTCTGACCGCGGATCAACCCACTGGGGGGAACGGGCCGGAAGTCAACCATATCAAATTCCAGTTGAAATTTCCCGTCATCCTTCTTCTCGAGATAGGGCAGCATATCCCGAGGAGGTACATCAGAAAATAGTTCCAGCCAATCATTTCGAATGGCCAGTTCTTCGATCTCCTCGCCACTGTAACCGATGGCATACAGAGCGCCGGCAATGCCCCCCATACTGGTTCCGACAACAAAATCGATTGGTATATTCAGTGAGTCGATCAGGCTCAGGATTCCCACATGGGCTAACCCGCGCGCGCCGCCACCAGATAATACTAGACCAATTTTCGGCCGCTCATTTTCACCAGCCAGAAGCCGTGCAAACAGGATTGAAATAAACAGCAATACGATCAAGGTTTTATTACATTTATCAAACATCAGAAATTTACTCTCGTCCTGCAGTAGCTATTTAATTCTAAAATCATCGGCTAGCAAATCATTCAATATCACATTCCCATTACCAAATTAATTCGATAATACACAGTTTTTTCCAAATCATACGACGCCTCCGTTT
>DAOWAH010000403.1 GCA_030634675.1 Fidelibacterota bacterium | reverse complement strand
CGGGAACCGGTTCTGAAACATCCGTAAAATCCAGCGGCGCAGGATTTTCAGCTAAACTACATATATTTTTTAGGATCATCGCCTTCATATTTTATTCCTCTTAACCGACGGATAAATATACTGCGGTTTTTATTATCAACCTGTCGCTTCTTCCAATATTGTCCGGATATTACAGAAAATTACCATTTTTCCAGTAGACAGTTGGTACAATCTGATCAAAATGTGGAGCCCCACGACTTCAGCCCACTCCGCCGAAGTAGCTTTAGCTACGCAGGCCGGGCAGTCGTGGCACCTTTACGCTTCGGCGACACCGCGCCGAAGCTTATGTTACCAAACCGGTAACCGATCATGAAGGCTTCGTGGAAATGGTACGGGAAATGATATTGAATAAGTAACCTTTTTTACCTTAGACCATCAACCGCAGCTTGACTGCCATTTTCAATACAGCTACATTATTACCCGATGACCAGTAACTTATCGCGCCAATGACTACGTCCGACACTCGCCGGGATTATCTACAAAGTCAGAAGTCGTCCGGGCGTAAACTGCTGGGAGTATTCCCAGCCCAATTTCCCAGAGAGTTGCTGTGGGCTTTTAATATTCTCCCAGTCGAAATCTGGGATCCGCCAGTGGAAATTGCCCAAGCCAATGCGCACCTGCAGCCCTATATTTGTTCAATTGTCCGGGGTGGCCTTGAGCTTATTCTCCAGGGGAAAAGCAGCTTGGTCGATGGCTATCTTTTCCCCCATACTTGCGATTCGCTCCAGAATCTGGCTTCGATCGTCAATGATCATCTTGATACTGGAAAACCCTGCTTCTTTTTTTATCACCCAAAAGCAGTAGACGGACAACCAGCCCGTGAATTTTACCATAAACAACTAACGCAATTAATTGATCGGTTGGAGCAACATTTCGGTTTAATTAATACCGAAAGATTACGAGAATGCATTCAAACCAGTCGTCGTCTGTATTCACAATTAGACGAATTATTTAATTTAAGAAAACAAGGTTTGTTGCAAATTACAAACAGCGACTTTTATGCTACGCTGCGCCGTGGTGAGTTTCTTTGGCCGACAGATTATATTTCAGAATTGGAACTTTTATTAACACAAAAATGTGTTAAACCATTACAATCAAAAGCAGTAGTCTTAAGTGGTATCCTGCCCAATCCCCCGGAAATTTTAAGCTTACTGGACCGGCATAAAATACGAATAGCAGCCGATGACTTGCTCAATTGTCAACGACGAATGACCTTTTTGCCCACCAAGGCAAACGATCCACTGGAAGCTATCACTGAGGCCTATTTTGCCCAACCACCCTGTTCTACCAAGGATTCACCAATCGCTGAGCGATTGAAGCATCTGCAAAAACTGACTGTGGAGAGCAAATCAAAAGGTGTTATTTTTAATATAATAAAATTTTGTGAACCGGAATTATTTGACTTGCCCCAATTAAGGGCTGGTCTACGAAGCGCCGGAATACCAAGCCTGGTTATTGAAACTGAAATTAACCAGGCTTTAAGCGGTCAGATCGTCACCCGGTTGGAAGCCTTTCTGGAAATGATAGGGGATTAGAATGTCGCTAACCGGCCAATTACGCTTTCATTTCATGAAAGACCTGGGTGCCCCGGCATTGATGGGTCTGCAGAATATCACCAGAAAAAAGCGGATAAGAAAACCGGATCCACTGTTTAGCCCCCCGCTAAAATGTACCGCGCGACTGAAGGAAATCATGACCCGGCATTACTACCTGGCCCGCTTCGTCCCGGGCGCCAAACCGGTAGCCTGGGTCACCAGTGGCGCCCCGGTGGAACTGCTCCGCAGTTTCGGATTTTATACTATTTATCCTGAGAATCATGGCGCCTTAGT
>DAOWAH010000135.1 GCA_030634675.1 Fidelibacterota bacterium | reverse complement strand
GGTGTTGAGAATATGAAAGTCCGCCAGGGTGGTGGCCCGGGTGGTGAAGATGAGTTGGCTCTGATGTTGGACGGCATTGGGTTAAAAGACGACCGGACCGGCGAACCAATTTCCGGAATCCCCCTCAGTTCGGTACAGGAAATCATGATTCAATCCGGTGGTTTCAATGCCGAATACAGTGATCTCCAGTCCGGTATAATTAATGTCGTCACTAAAAAAGGAAGTGCTAATAAATATAACCTTAATATTAATTACCGCTACAGTCCGGCTGCCGCCAAACATTTTGGAATTTCACCCTACGATCCGGACTCCTATTACCTCAAGCCATATTTGGATAATGATGTCTGCTGGGCTGGTACTGCAAATGGTACCTGGGATAAATATATGCAAAAGCAATATCCTTCATTTGAAGGCTGGAATACCGTATCTGAGCGGCTGCTGAGTGATAACGATCCCACAAATGATCTGTCGCCGACTGGAGCACAACGGTTATTCCTGTGGGAACACCGCCGGCAGGGTGATATCACTGAACCGGATTATGATATTGATATTGGTTTTGGCGGCCCGTTCCCAGTCGTCAGCAAGGAATTGGGCAACCTTAGATTTTACAGCGCTTATCGCGGGCAGCAGAGTATGTACCTGGTGCCGTTCTCCCGCGATCGGTACAAGGAATGGTCCATGACCACTCAAATTACTTCTGATATATCAGCAAATACCCAGTTGACCTTCTCAAGTTTTATTAAAGAAACCGAAACGACCAACGCCGACGAAATTGGTGGTCCCACTTTTTTCAAATCGATTTGGAGTGTAGCCGACGCTTTTGGGGCTATGACGCAGGAACGCAGTAAAGTATTTCACCCGTCCTACTGGTGTTTGATGGATATATCCAACCGGATGTATTCACTTAAAATGACCAATATGCTCAGTGCTAAAGCATTCGTTGAAAGTAGCGTCGAGTACGCATCTACCGAATATTTCACCCGCCCGATGGAAGAACGAGATAGGGAAGCGCGGTATGATATTTTACCGGGTGATGCTATTTACCTGGTTGATGAAGCCCCCTACGGGTTTGAGACCAGCCTGGCTTCAAAAAGTATCGATGGTTTCATGATGGGCGCCAAGAGTAATGCCCGGGACTCGACCATCACATCACACCTGAAATTCAAGGTGGATCTTACCAATCAGATCAATCGTCATAACCAAGTTAAAATCGGGGTGAATTTCAGCTATTGGGTCTTTAAAATGAATTATGGCGCCATCAATCCTGATCTACCAGCCGGCCGGCCCTGGACAAAATGGGAAAGAAATCCCTACCAGATCGATGTTTTTATTCAGGATAAAATTGAATTCAAAGGCTGGATTGCCACCCTGGGTTTGCGAGCTGAATATGTGAATCCCAATGGTGAATGGTATGATCTGAATATTTACGATGCGGCTTTTTATTCCTCCCAGTATTCCAATGATTTGGAAGATACTTTCCCGACCGAGGCCATCGATGGCAGTTTAACATTGATGCCCCGGGTTGGTATTTCACACCCCATTACTGAAAATTCGAAATTCTACTTCAATTATGGACATATGCGCCAGAAATTCGATCCTGACTTCATATTTGGAGTAAGAAGGTCGCCCGCTGGTGATGTGCAGAGGATCGGTGATCCCAATCTGCCGATGGAAAAAACAGTCGGTTATGAATTGGGTTACGATCAAGCTTTATTTGATAAGTACCTAATTCACCTGGCCGGCTATTACAAGGACAAGTCCGATCAGGCGGCGCGGATCAGTTATATCGGTGGTTCGATTGACTATGATGTTTACTCAAATATCTTCTATCAAGATATCCGAGGTTTGGAATTGGAATTGCGGAAACAGCGCGGAACCTGGCTGACCGGTTTTGTGAACTATACTTATTCGGTGTATTCTTCGGGTTATTTTGGTATTCGGGAATGGAATCAGGATTCCGGAGAACAGCGCAATTATTTGAAGACGGCTTATAGTACCCAAAAACAGTCCAAACTGCTGCCCCGGCCCAGGATCAATTATAACCTGACGCTCCACACGCCCAGTCGGCTATCATCCTCACTGATGCTGAATCAGGCGCTTGGTGGCTGGAAAACATCATTTACCGGCTATTGGAAGGCCGGAGCCTACTATACAGTCAAGAATAATGTTGGTATTACCAACAACATGCGTTACCGCGAAACTTATACCGTCAACTTGAAAATGACCAAGGCCTATAAAATTGATAAACTTACGGCAACCCTAATCTGTGAAGTATATAATCTGTTTAATTTCAAACATTTCAGTACGACCGGCTATGGCGATCGCGTAATGACGGTTACCGACCGCGATGATTATGCAGGATCATTGCATTTCCCGGCTAAGGTCTATGAAGAGATCGGGCAGAATCATATTACCGGGAGCGATCGGATGGGTGATTACCGGAAGAAAAGCGTTGACTTCCAGCCGATGATCTATATCGCCGATACAGCTAATGTGGTCGGCGATCCTTTGGTGATCTACTACGTCGGTGCTAAAGATGAATGGATGCAATATGCTGATAACGCTGGCTGGGAGACCGTCGGCAGTTCCCGGATCAATAGATTGCTGGATGACAAAGCCTATATCGACAATCCCAACAATTTATCGTTTTTGTTCCTGAACCCCAGGGATTTCTATTTCGGAATTCGCTTGTCCTATGAATTGTAGGCGAGGGGAGTTAAACATGTTAACCATAGGAAATATTATGAACAATGGAGTGAAGAATTTGCAGTTAGTTAAATTCACCGGAATCCTGCTGATATTCACCTTGATTTTCGCTTTTCAAACAGCCTTTGCCGCGGACGTTCGCTGGATATCAGTTGGTTCATTACATAATTTCTATCAATCCCATGGCAGTGAGCCGGAAGAGGATTATGGTGCAGAACAGCAGTGGGGCTTCCGCTGGCCGGCCTTTTATCCCCATCAGGATATGCAAGCTGCCCGTGGTTTTTTTATCGCCTTGCAGGATTATGATGATCCCCTGGCTGGAACTACCTACTCCTATAAGGTTGCCCATGTAGGACCACGCCCCAGGGCTTCGATTGAATTGAATGAATTTATGCCGGCTGAATTCTATATGCTGGGACGCTTTAAAGCTCCCGCCGTAGTAGTGGATGGCGAGGCAGCTTCGGACCTTGATTTCAAGGATCAGGTGGATGAATTTGACCCTGACCTGGTTGCGGACCGGATTCTAGTCAATACCGTCAATTCATCAACCGGGATTACCATGCACCGCAGGATCTATGGTTACAGCCAGCAGTATCATGATAATTTTTTCATCGTGGACTATACTTTCACTAATACCGGTATTTGGAATAAGGATGGCTCAGGTGTCCACAATCAGACACTGGATGGCGTCTATTTTCACTGGCAGTACCGAAATGCGGTGTGCGGAGAAGGCACCACCCAAGGTAGCGATAGTAAAGCAACTTCCTGGAGCGGGTATATGGGCTGGGGCATGCCGAATGATACCCGCTGGGGTATAAACACTATGAATGACGTGCTAGGTGAAACACCCGATTTGCCCAAGACGACCCCCCTCTTCCCTAATACGACAATAGCCGTGGATGAATTCGATGATAGCGGTAAAATCATGCGTTGTTTTTATTCCTGGCAGGGCAGGCATCCCGATTTGTCCCATGATAATATCGGGTCTCCCAACTGGCTGGGTTATTCACCGGACGGACGACTGGGAGCCTCCCAGTTTACCGGAGTGGTAACGATTCATGCCGATAAGTCAGCGACCGATAACACAGACGGTATTTACCAGCCTTCGGTTGCCCTGAATCTCGAGTCCAATGATCAGGCGACGACCAATAATGATCAATTCAGTGCTTCCCGGATGGAGGATGAATATCTCCGGGTTGTATCTAATAATGGCCTGGGTCATCAACCTTTTAGCCACGCGGAACAGATTGGTGATGGTTTTCCGGAATTAGGCGGTGGCGGCCAGTGTCAGACTATTAGTTTCGGGCCGTACCGGCTGGAACCGGGTCAGAGTGTCCGGATCGTGCTGGGTGAGGCGGCTAATGGCTTAAGCCGGAAGCAGAATATAGAAATCGGCGGTAAATGGTTCGATTCCATGAATGGCGTTAATGTTACAATGGAAATGCCTGATGGTTCAACCACCGATGATCATGATATGTACAAAGATAGTTGGGTTTTTACCGGTAAAGATTCCCTGGTACAGTCATTTCGCCGGTTGATTAAGCTTTATAGCGACAGTCTATCACTGGGTGACCAGGAACCACCGGAACCGCCGAATGAATTTACGATCGAATCACAGGGTAACCGGATTCTTCTGACCTGGACTGATAATGCAACTTCAGCGTCACGTTTCGAAGGTTATAAGATCTACCGTGCTCTGGGGGAACCTGATTCAAACTATTACGAAATATTTGATTGCAATCTAAGCGATGGTAACCTGGTCCATGAATATGCCGATATGAGTGCCGCCCGCGGTCAAAGTTATTATTATTACATTGTGTCTTACGATGATGGTTCAGTCAATACCATTCAACCCGGCGTACCCCTGCGCAGCAGTCTGTTCTATACCAAGACTAATAAACCGGCCTCATTGAAAAAACCACCGGAATTAACGCTGAACAGGATCCGAATTGTTCCAAATCCCTTCAATGTCAGGAATAATGTTCTGCAGTATGTCGGTGAACCGAACCGGGTGATGTTTCTCAATTTACCGGAAATCTGCGAGATTAAAATCTTCACCGAGCGGGGCGACCTGATCTATTCCGATTTACACGAAGGCAGTGGTGATTTTCGCTGGGATCTGCTGACCTCTTCCCGGCAGATCATAGTCAGCGGCATCTATATCGTAACTTTTTACGTTCCCGAAGATATTGTGGATCTGACAACAGGCGATCTGTTGATCCGCAAGGGTGAAAGTGTAATTAAGAAATTTGTCGTAATCAGATAAGTGCATTGACACTAACAGGAGTCATTGATATGAAACGTAAATATTTGAAAATATTGTCGCTGTCAGGAATTTTAGTCGCGGCACTGATGTTTTACAATTGTGAGGATTTCGAGGACGAGACATTCGAAATGACCGAGCTTGATGCCGCTGCCGCTAGCGCCTTGGAACTTAGGGATTCTGTAGCGATTTCTATCGGGACGGCAACTTTCACCCGTCTTGATACTCAGCAATTCATAATCGCCCATTTTGCGAATGGCACAAAAGACACAGTGGCATCGGTGGATACGGATTCAATTCTGATCCTGGATGACTATGTTCGCACACTGACCGGTGCCAACGCTTATACGTTGCCTAATGACACCTGTTACGATGTCAGGACTCTGGCTGACAGTGCCAATACTTTCCTGCTGTTCAATGGCGGG
>DAOWAH010000414.1 GCA_030634675.1 Fidelibacterota bacterium | reverse complement strand
GGATAACAGGACTAATAATTATTTTGATTAATTTAAGTAATTGCGCCACCGATTCTAACAATAGTCAGACCGTCGCTGTCCAGGCTCCGGATGGTTCCACCAGGATCGATTTTCGAATCCAGGAAGGACAGCCTCATTACCGGGTAATCCGGTCAAAAAAAGAAGTAATCGGCTGGTCCCGCCTGGGAATACACCTCAAATCGGAACCGTCTCTGGACAGTCATTTAATGTTGACAAATACCGTCCATTCCAGTTTCGATGAAACCTGGGAACAGCCTTGGGGCGAGGTGCGGGAAATCCGAAATCATTATAACCAATTGAAGGTGGAATTAACCACCGGCGGTACTCAAGGCCGGTTGATGAATATCGTCTTCCGGGCTTCTAATGATGGAGTCGGTTTCCGCTATGAATTTCCGGAGCAGGGCAATTTGCAGGATTTCGTGATCCTGGATGAATTGACTGAATTCGCTCTCAATGCCGATCACCAGGCCTGGTGGATCGGGGCCTACCAGCACAACCGCTATGAGTATCTTTACTCGCAGACCGCAGTCAGTGAAATTGATACGGTTCATACACCCTTCACTATGCAAACGGACGAAGGTCTTTACCTGAGCATTCATGAAGCCGCCCTGACCGACTACGCCAGCATGACGCTTGAAAACCGAGGGGACAACCGCTTGAAATGCGATCTGGTGCCCTGGGCCGAGGGTGATAAAGTGCGGGCCGTAGCACCCCATGTATCTCCGTGGCGTACGATCCAGATTGCAGAAACCCCCGGTGATTTAATCACTTCCTACCTGATATTGAATCTTAACGAACCCAATCGGCTGGATGATGTTTCCTGGATCACGCCCGCTAAATATATTGGTATCTGGTGGGGGATGCATATCGGTACTTACACTTGGGGTTCCGGCGATAAGCATGGCGCTACAATAGCAAATGTGCAGCGCTACATTGATTTCGCCGCGAAGCACAATTTCTCTGGAGTGTTGGTGGAAGGCTGGAATACCGGCTGGGATGGGGACTGGGTGGCCAATGGCGATATCTTCAGTTTTACGGAAGCTCATCCCGATTTTGATCTGCCATGGCTCAGCACTTACGCCGCCCGGAAAGGCGTAAAAATCATCGGCCACCATGAAACCAGCGCCGGAATCGGTAATTATGAAGCCCAATTGGAAGACGCTTTCAAACTGTATCAGAAACATGGGATCAATACGGTTAAAACCGGGTATGTGGGACATGGCCAGAATATTATCCGCTATGAAAATGGCAAACCAACTGAGCACAGGGAATGGCATCATGGACAGTATATGGTGCGTCATTACCGGAAAGTGGTCGAGACAGCGGCACGCTATGGCATCATGCTGGACGTACATGAGCCGATCAAGGATACGGGCATCCGCCGGACCTGGCCGAATATGATGACCCGTGAGGGCGCCCGGGGGCAGGAATTCAATGCCTGGGGACCCGATGGTGGTAATCCACCGGATTACACGACGATTCTTCCCTTTACTCGCGGTCTGAGCGGACCATTTGATTTTACACCGGGAATATTTGACCTCCTGTTTGAACAGGCCAATAGAAAAGACAACCGGGTCAATACCACACTGGCCAAGCAACTGGCTCTTTACGTTGTGATCTACAGTCCACTGCATATGGCGGCAGATCTGCCGGAGAATTACCACGATCATCCCGCTTTCCAGTTTGTCAAAGATGTGCCCACGGATTGGGAGAAAACCATCGTCTTGAATGGTGAAATCGGGAATTATATCACTGTTGCCCGCCAGGATCGCAACAGCGGGGACTGGTATATCG
>DAOWAH010000110.1 GCA_030634675.1 Fidelibacterota bacterium | reverse complement strand
GTGGTACTATTTACAACAGCATTTTCCTGCTTCAAATATCCAGAGATGATCTCGACCACACCGGGATCGTCATCGACGAGAAAGAATTTGATATTTTTTAATCCATCCATAAGCCTAACTTACAATTATTGATTGAAAATATATACAAATTAAGTGCCAATTTAATTTTGCTGGTGGAATCTGATCTACAGTCCGAATGAGCCAACCAGCCGAAGTTCCTGTCACGACGGGACGCAGGGATGGCCAGCATCCCGAAGTTCGCGCTATGCGGGACGTAGGTATGGCCTGCCACCCGAAGTCCTCGATTCAACTGGCGCAGGGTTGGCCTGCTAACCAAATGACCCGATTCAACTGGTGCAGGGTTGGCCTGCCGACCGAAGTCCCCGGTATGCCGGGGCGTAGGTTGGCGGAGGCGAGAGGCAAAACTACGTCCCGCTAAACGGGACTTCGTTTTGTAAAATTCGTTTCTTCAACACAGTTTTCCCTGAACCAGTTTTGAAATATTTCTCCAAATTTCGTGCACGTTTTTCTGAAATGACTGCAATATATGCTGTCAAATGTAAATGTAGATGCGGTTTAGTTGATTTACTCAAACCATGATTATGTTCCATGACCCTTCGCTTAAGATCTTTTGTCGAACCCACATATAAATAATTCTTATCTTTGTTTTCCATGCAATACACATACCACATTCTAAAAGCCCTCCTTTTGAAAAACATGTTATATAAAACAGTTTAGTCTCATTTCCTTTTCACAACAGGTTGACCTGCCAACCGAAGTCCCCGGTAAGCCGGGGCGTAGGTTGGCGGAGGCGAGAGGATTCGAACCTCTGAAGGGCGTAAACCCTTGCCGGTTTTCAAGACCGGTGCATTCAACCGCTCTGCCACGCCTCCAAAATATCAAATATTACCTGATTACAGGCCGAGAATTTTAGTAATACCATCATATCCGATCATATAAAAAAACAAAACCAAACACGATACCCAACGTAAATTATTACCGGTTTTGTCTTTAAACCATTATACCCTATATTCCCCGGGCAGTTTGGGGGTAACGCTACATTCGTGGGTGGCAGAAGGTTCGGACTAATTAATCTGCCCTGTATTCGAGCTGATTTTTGCCTTGGGAAGAATGGTTGTGTCAGTAATTATCATCCATAGTGATGACTTGATACCGATTTTAATAAAATACTGGAAAGGGATAACATGAAATTTTGGCAAATGGAGCTAACCCTGGTTGAATTTATTTTTGATTTTATGTATATGAGCACTTTTATTCTGATTGGAACAATAGCTCGTCGTTACATTAAATTTTTCCAAAAATTTCTAATTCCAAATAATTTAATCGGTGGACTGTTGGCACTGATATTCAGTACCCAGGTACTTGGGTGGATAGATCTTCCCACCGAACGGCTAACCGCTTATATCTATCATTTATTAGCGTTAACTTTTATTGCCCTCGGATTACGTCAACAGAAAACCGAGTGGGGTAAAGGTCCTGTTAGCAAAAGTTTTGCCGGTCTCACGATTATTTGCCTCCAGGCCACCATAGGAATATTGATCGCCTTCGCCCTGTTTTATACTATAAAACCGGATTTATTTCTCGGGGTCGGACTGCTGCTACCGCTGGGATTCGCCATGGGTCCCGGGCTGGCAGCCAGCATGGGTGGAAGCTGGGAACAGTATGGATTCGAAGGCGGCAGTACGGTTGGTGTAACGTTCGCTGCGATTGGATTCCTATATGCCTATTTTGCCGGTATGACAATAATTAATTGGGGAATCAAGACGCGGAAAAGCGCGCTCATAAAAAGTACTGACCACATTACGGTTGACATGCGGACTGGTGTTTATAAATCTAAACAACCACCGGTCGCGGGTCATTTACCATTATCAACCGAAGCTATTGAACCAATGGCTTTTCATTTGGGTCTTATCGGCTTCGTATATTTATTAACGTATGGTTTTTTAAAATTAGTTACTATTCCCCTTGCCAATGCAAACTTACACGACTTTGTGGATATCTTCTGGTCTTTTCATTTCGTATTTGGATTAATAATTGCCATTATTATCCGAAAATTAATTGATATCTCCGGTCGCTCGTATGTGATTGATAAAGGTCTCATGACCCGAGGAATGGGTGTGTTTCTGGATTACCTGGTTGTTGGCGCTATCGCTGCTATTAGCATAAAAGTCATTGGCATGTACTGGGAAGCATTGCTGATAATGTCGCTCGTAGCTGGTCCGGTGACATTTGTTACCCTGTACTGGATATGCTGGCGAGCGTTTGATAATTTTCATTTTGAACGGTTTGTGGAATTATTCGGTGAATTCACCGGAACCACAAACTCAGGACTAATCCTTTTACGAGTCCTGGACCCTGAATTTAAAACACCGGTCGCCGAAGATGCAGTTTACGGTAGTGGTTTATCGCTATTTATCGGACTGCCCTTACTGTTTTCGCTGGGAATCCCGATGCAATTTTTCAATAATTCAGTCAAAGGCTATTGGATAACGTTGGGAATTATTGTTGTCTACTGGATAATTCTTACAATAATCTGGAAGATGATTGGTTATCTACGATTGAAAAGGGTCGATTCGGAAAACTAATGAATAACTACGATTCAGTTTCCGGTACTTGATCCAGATTCACCGGATTAGTTAGTATCCGGGTAATCAGCCGGGCCATTTTACCGGCATGCATTCCGTCCACGATGCGATGATCAAATGTGGCTGCCAGTGGAAGTATTCTACGAATCACAATCTTTTTCCCACGGACAACCGGTTTTTGCTCACATTTACCCATATTTACCACCGCTGGAATCTTGGCGGCCGGCAGCAGGGCCGGCCAGCCGTTGGTCAACCCAATCGTCCCAATATTAGATAACACTATTGATCCGAAGGCCGAATCCGTATATCCCATAAAACCCAGGTTGATTCCCAGATCATTAACAACCCAGCGCATCAGTTTATAGATCCAGCCACGTAGCGGCCAGGGAATTTTGGTAAGGGTATATTTATTCCGCATTATCTTACCCTCCTGTCCCTGACGGACGTCAAAAGCCAGATTACGGATTTCCTCGGCTACTTGCGAAGCTGATTTCAGGTGGGCATCTTTGATCCTGACAGCGGCCATCTCTTCCCCGCCTTTGATACCGACCGAAACCATAACATCGATATAATCACGTGGTATTAGTTTACCACGACGGATATGGCAGTTGACTTCCGGGTGCCTGGCGAGGGTTCTTCCAACGGCACAGATTACAAAAGCGGTCATGGTTAATTTATTACCGGCCCGGCGTTGCTCTTTGATATACTCCTCGATTGCGGTTACATCAATATCAATTACCCCGTAGACCTTACCATCGCGGGGTGGGCCATACAGAGTGGCGGCCATTAGCCGCCAGGGTAGATTGAACTTGTCTTTCATGACTGGAATTTAGGGTAGATCAGCCGGAAGTTAAAAGTGCATCTGTAAATCGAGTTTTGGTTTTGTGAGTGCGAGGAACAGAATAATATAATAAAGCGCAGGTTGGGCCTGTCAACCGAAGTTCCCGTCACGACGGGACGCAGGTTGGCGGAGAGGGCGGGATTCTGCGTATTACCCGTAGCTAATGGAGCCCCACGGGCAGAGCCCGTGGTACCTCCATAAAATACCCTCCTACGCCAAGGCTTCGGAGGGTTATCCGCAACTGGCGACATCCGCCGTAGCAACAATACTTCATTTTTGGACGATTCTTCACGCATTCATCCACGGGCGAAGCCCGTGGTTTTCTGCGCAGGCGGATAAATTTTTAATAGTATTAATGATATTATAAGATTGTGATATTACACACTATATCAAAATTATATAATTAATACGGCTTTCCTAATTATTCTGCATATTTCACAATAATTCCGTAAGATTTGGCACGTTTCTGCGGAAGAGGTCGCGTCTGAACGACGCAATTATTTATATTTTTTTCGTCCCTTTCATCCAATTATCAATCTCAGATAAATTATATCTAACAGTTCACACGTTTGTGCTTGAACCTTGAATTTTTCAACTCCTGAGTTTGACTAAAGCCTTTCGAATGAAATACTGTCTGTATTCCAGATCCGAATAGTTAGCTTTTCATTTTGAAAATACATTTTGAATATCTTCAGAAACTTTTGCTGTAATCGTTATCGTCTTATAGTCACTTGGATTAAAGAATCCATAGATGAGGGTATCTTTGCCATAATAGAGGTCAACCACTAAGCTGTCCGGTTCAATAAAAAGTGTGTCTTCGCCCAAGAGATTTCTGAATCGTTCCAGAGACCCAACATCCATTTGGGAGCTTGGTGAATATAGAATATCTGAGCCAAAGAGAATCGAGAACAGATACATATTCCAGAATATTGCCTTGAGCAGCATTTTTTCTGCTACTTCAGAATCACAAGCCCTATATAGTGCAAGACTCCAGATCATTCAGTGAAAAGGTTCGCCACTATCATCGGGAAAAGTAGCCTCAAACCACCGGTAGTGCTTCAATGCTCCTTGAGTATCATCTATTCGCAAATATAGAGGACCCAATATATATCTATTACCGGAGAGCCATCACGAATCATGCCCCATTCTTTTTCTCTTTGGACATAGTGCATTTATAGCTGCTAATGGTGTTTATAATTTTCTGGTGGTTTGGATTCATATTGGGCGGGAGAATTTAAAATGATTGGAGATGCGGTGAAGTAAATGAATGGGGGCCTCCGCCTTGTAAAATCATGGCGCTTATCTTCGACAAACTGGTGATAGATAGGTAGTTGGGATTATAAACTCAAAACAGGTAAATTGCCCCCAGCTCTAAATGCGAAAAGTGCACCTTAACTTTTTGGTTGAAAAATCCGAAAGATTAGAAATTTCCACAAGGGAGAAGATCTTATGAAAATATCACAATATTATTTAAAATGTTATTTTATCCTGTCAGTGACATGCCTTAACCTGGCAGTCTTTGCTCAGGATCATGTCTATACTACCATTTACACAGGTACAACCATTAATGAGTGGAACACTGAAGGCAATGTTTCATACTCAACTGTAGACTCAACCCTGGGATTTATTTTCTCTTTCGATGAAAATAATCCTCCCAAGTCACGACCGGATACAGTAACTCTGGACTTGATTCCCAGCGTGGACTTAACGAGCTGTGATTCAGCCTTTATTTATTTTGACACAAGAGATCAATTACCAGAACCAGAATCCTGGGTGATAGCCACGATTCAAACCTTTGTAAAACATGAAAACAATTCCTACTGGACTGAAATATACGACCGTGATCTTTCACATCTTGCAGGATGGGTTCAACAGTTAAACATACGGCTCACTGTGGCTGTCCGCACTGATCAGAACATTCCAGGTGAGTTCATGATTTATAATATCAAAATTCAGGGTATATGCTCACCATAGCTGCAGCAATCAGACAGAATCGGGCAAATACCTAAGCTGCCATGGGGCGCATGATGCTAATAGTAGTTCTGGGATTTATTGTCGTTTTCGGCTATATCAGGAATAACATGAACAGGACATCAGAACGTGCAATGGATAACTCTTCCGAATTTGCCAAGAAAATATCCCATCAACAGTTGACGGCCAGTGCCATGGAATATGCAATTTCAGTATACTTACAAACCGGGAATACTGATACTACCATTTCCGATACTGCTTGGCAAAGCAGTGAAATAACAGCAACCATTTCTCTTGACGGGAAGGATACGATCCAGTTCATCGATACAGTATCAATAACTACTATCTGCGAATACGAATCCATCAGTGAAACCAGCTATGTAAACCTGGTTAGCCGCAGTATTCTTATCCCACCAATTAATTCATCAGTTGGAGTGTATTCTGATTCAACCACATTCAGTTTTTCAGGAAACGTACATATCTATGGCATCGACACAAAAATCGATGGCACCACTGGCTCAGCTCCTGATTTACCAGGCATTACCGTATCCAGCGTAGAGGATAGTACAACCCTGGCTAATGATTACAGCGGTACTACTTTCATCCAAGGTCAAGGTAGTTCCCCAAGCGTTAGTGTATCTGAAGATACAAGCACAAATATTTTAAATATAGTTGAATTCTATGCTAACATAGCGGATCAATACCTGG
>DAOWAH010000428.1 GCA_030634675.1 Fidelibacterota bacterium | reverse complement strand
ACAGCAGAATGACTGGGTCTATTGGTTGGCAGGACGCCTGCGGGCTTTCGGTGGGAAAAAGCCGGATCTGTCCCTGTCGATTTGTGCCGCACCAATCGATATTTCAAAAGATCTGGTGGCCAATTTGTTCAGCGTCCTGGAAAGCGCCGTGTTGACCTCGGCCACCTTACGGATTGATGACTCTTTTGAGTATTTACTGGGCCGTACCGGATTGGATAGTGTCCAGTTGACTAATGTTGTTACCCGGGCCGTTGCCAGCCCCTTCAGCTATCCCGATCAGGTGCAATATTTTCAATTGGCGGGTAATCAGGGCGGTAGCAAGAATCCCGGCTACATTTCCGAATTGATTTACCAACTTCATCAACATTACGATAAGCGAATGATGGTGCTATTCACTTCCTGGGCTATGCTGAATGGTTGTTATGCTGCCCTGCGTCAAAAACCGGAAGGTCGTGATCTGCCGATCTTTGCCCAGCGTTCCAGTATTTCGCGTTTTTCATTGATTAAGGGAATGGCGGAAACACCAAATGGAATTTTATTGGGAACTGATGCTTTCTGGGAAGGGGTGGATTTGCCGGGCGAATTACTGGAAATACTGATCATTACCAAATTACCATTCAGTGTTCCAACTGAACCGTTGATTAAAGCCTATTCTGATATGCTGAATCAGGAGGGTCGTAATTCATTTCTGGAATATTCGGTTCCGGAAGCGGTGATCAAGTTCCGCCAGGGCTTTGGCCGCTTGATCCGTACAACCCTGGATGAAGGCATATTTATCGTTTTGGATGAGCGCATCGTATCCAAACGCTATGGCAACTATTTCCGGGAAGCGATTCCGACACCCATGTCGGTTTTCCACAATGTACATGAAATTTTGCTATAAAATACTAACTCCTGACCTGCCTACTCAGAAAGCCCTATCTACCCGGTTTTCGTAGCTGAAGCTATTTCCTGCCCAATGCCCTAAATTTATTATGGTGGGTACGTGCATTTTTATATTAGACCTATTTTTCTCATTTCCCAAAAACATTTTTCAGTTGCATTAATATCGACTGAAGCATCATGCGCTTCGTCAAAATCTGCTCCGAATAATTCTATATGCAATTCAGATAATTTCGGCCATTTGTACCCATAAAGACCAGGAAGTCTGCAATAATCAGTAGAAGCTTTCATCGTACACAATTTTCTTTTTCTCTCAAAGTCACTTCGAATTCCTTTTCTCAATAATTCTGCACCAACAATCTTTTCATCAAAACTGATATTGTGAGCAACAATAAAATCAGCTTGTTCAACTAATTTATTAAACTTGATCAGAACCTTCTCAAGTTCTTCTCCTTCATTAATAGCCTTTTCCGTGGAAATTCCATGTATTCTTGATGCATCTAAAGGAATTTTAAAATTTTCTGGTTTAATAATAAAATCATCTGATTCAATCTGATTACCTTTAGTGTCTGATAAAATCCAGGCAATTTGAACCATTCTTGGCCAATTATCCAAATCTGTCACTGGAGCTTTCCAATTTCGTGGTAGTCCCGTTGTTTCTGTGTCAAAGAATAGATACATTTTCTTGTTTTTAATTTGATTTATCTTTTTGTTTTCCTGCATTTCCACAATGGTCCGTATACGATGTTCGTAACTGCACTTTCTTCTTTTGCTGCCCGCATGCCCACCACTACACCCTCCCGCTCTACGCCGTGGTATATAGGTTTTGAATTCGCCACCGGGTTT
>DAOWAH010000294.1 GCA_030634675.1 Fidelibacterota bacterium | reverse complement strand
GAATAATTTTGATCTTGTGGAGGATAGGGGGGATAGTTCAGTATTCTATCCTACCGATTCAAGGTCTATCGCCCTTAACCTTACTTCGCAATTCAATACCATTCCACTTAATACTGTCTTAAATTTTAGTCAGACATCAGTAGTGACGGCTTATGCTGATTATACCTGGACCGTAATCGGTATGCAAGGCAGTTACTCCATTTTGGATGAACGTGCGCGTATTTCGGGAATCTTCAATTATCTGAACAGTTCCGGATCAACATTAACTAAAGTTTTTAACACTCAGGTAGGTGGAGAATACAATATAAAGAAGAATCTTGTTATTAATGGGATATTGCACATTCAATTTTCGCATACTCCCGAATGGAAAGACGATGGTCTTGATAATGATGGGAATGGAAAATCGGATGAATTTTTAGAGACTATTAAACTGAATTCCTCCACCTTAAATTTGAACATAAACTATCGGTTCTAGCTATGATTGATAAAATAAAAAAAATATTTGATCAGAGTATCGCTGGCATTTTAATTACTGCCGGAACTATCGTTGTAGTCGCTTTCCTCCATTGGCTTGGAGCGTTTGACACCATGGAATTAAAATTGTACGACTATCGTTTCCATACCGTCCGGGGACCATTAACGGGTTGGGCGGCGCGGGATTCTTCCTATATAAAATTGGGAACCGATGTTGTACTGGTTGAAGTCGATGATGAAGCCTGGCGCTTGATGCCGGAACAATGGCCCTATCCCCGGGGTACGATCTGGGCGAATGTGGTTCGTAATCTTTCCCAGGCCGGGGCCAAGGTAATCGCTTTTGATATCCAGTTTGATGCTCCGGAGGCCAAATCCGATTATATCGAGGATTTTATCCAACATCAGCAAGCGCTGGGTATCGAAGTTGATATGCCACCCCATGGGGATGAAATGTTTGGGGAAGCCATTGCCGAAGCTATGGCTAATGGAACTGAGATTGTAATCAATGTTAAGATGGTTACGGAACCATCGAGTTATCCACCACAATATATTTCTATGCCGGTTGAGGCCTTGATGCGGAGTAATCCCGAGACTGGATTGATCAATGATTTTCTGGATGAAGATGGTTTTGCCCGTCGTTATTCTCTGGCTGGTTATATGAATCATGAACCCAACCGGGCTTATCTCACGTTGGGACTGAAATGCGTCAAGGCATTTACCGGAATTGCTGATACGGTACTGCCGGTGCATGATTTTAAAAAGAATATCTGGCAATACGGTCCCTTTGCTATTAAAGTATTGAGTCGCAGTAATACTTTTCTGACCAATTATTATGGACCGGCATCGGGTTATAAATTGAGTGATCGCAATGTTCCCAAATGGGGAACATTCTCCCATTATTCGCTGGCATATATCATTGATACGGAAGAGATTACCTTGCGCGATCCTATGGAGGATATTGATTGGATGGATCAATTCCTGCCTGGCAAAATACCGGAATGGATTGAAGCAATTGATGATCCAGCGGAACGCCAGGAAATGATGGAAATTATGGGCATCGGCGACGATTTTGATCTTACCCAGTCACCGTTTTATGGGAAAATAGTATTGATTGGTGTATCAGTCGAAACTATCCATGATGTAAAATCTACACCATTTTATAACTATCTTGGTATACCACAATTAATGCCGGGAGTTGAGACCCATGCTGATGCTATTCAGACGATTTTACATGGTAATTATTTACATGTTCTGGGTGATCGTCTTGTCGACTTGCTTGGTTTTGGTTATCCAATGAGTCACATCTGGTTACTAACGGTCATATGTTTGATCACCTTTATTACAATTGCATTCGTTAACCCGGTTATTGCGGGTATATTGATATTAATCGAAGCAGTAACTTATTTTGCAGTAGCCTGTGGTTTCTTTGTCAATGACATGTGGTGGTTTGTTAAAATGGTGTTCACAATGATTTTACCGGATTCATTTCTTCAAAATCACCTCGATTGGTTTACTACCGCCTTACCGGGAATTGGGGAAAGTCAAATAATACCAATTGTCATGCCAATTGCCGGGATTGCCTTGACTTATACCAGTAATGTGATTTACAAATTCTTAAATGAACAAAAAGATAAAAAATTCTTGAAAAATACTTTTGGGACCTATATCTCACCGGAGCTGATTGACCAGATGTACGAAGACAAAAAGGAACCCAAGCTTGGTGGTGACGCCGGATATCACACGGCCTTTTTCTCCGATATCCAGAGCTTTTCTTCGTTTTCCGAAGTGCTGGAACCTACAAAGATGGTCAGCCTGATGAACGAATATTTGACTGAAATGACCTCTGTTTTACTCAACCGCCAGGGCACTCTTGATAAGTATGTTGGCGATTCGATTGTTGCTTTTTATGGTTCACCTATGCCGGTTGAAGATCATGAATACCAGGCTTGCATGACGGCGCTCGAGATGGAGAAGGAACTGGTTGTATTGCGCGCCAAGTGGAAATCGGAAGAGGACTGGCCGGAAATTGTGCACAATATGCAGCACCGCATCGGGTTGGGATCAGGCAATATTGTAACCGGTAATATGGGCTCGACGATGCGGATGAATTATACCATGATGGGTGATACGGTAAATATTGCCTCACGGTTAGAGGCTTCTGCGAAACAATATGGTGTGTATATCCAGGTTTTGGAAACGACTTATGCGGCTGTTAAGGATAAATTCGAATGGCGCTTCCTTGACTATGTGCGCGTTAAGGGTAAAAATGTGCCGGTCAAAGTGTATGAATTATTAGCTGAAAAAGGGCAAGCAAGTGAAAAACTTACTACTGTGGTGGAAGCTTTTCATGCCACTCAGGAGCTATACCTTAACCAAAATTGGGATAAAGCCATTAAGGCCTTTAGGGAATCCG
>DAOWAH010000246.1 GCA_030634675.1 Fidelibacterota bacterium | reverse complement strand
TACCGACCACTCAGATAATCCATTATCAGGGGGAATCGGTGAAGTCAGCCCCCTATGACAGCATTGACGCTTTTTACAACGCTATGATTCTTTTTGCCGATAAACATTTTCCCCGCGGTCATGGATTATTTGTTCGTATTGGAATTCGATTTGGTATCTTTGTCCGTAAATTATACACCTTGGTGGCCGGGTTGCGTTCCCAAATTATTTCCGTATTTTTGGATATGACGGCCGTAACGACGGCGTTTTTAATAGCGATATTAATAAAATTTAGTGATTTTGAACCGATCATTGTCAGTGGTGGACTGGTACCTTTGGTTTATGTACTTTTCTGGATATTGGTGGGCGCCACCTTCCAACTTTATTCCCGCTATATACTGTCATATTCTCGAGCAATATTAGCTTCTTTGGCCGGATTCCTTTTTGCGGTAGCATTCACGTATTTCTTCAAGCAGTACGCCTTTTCCCGATTTGTAATATTAGCAGCAACACTAATGGTCGCGGTGATGTTACCGGGCTGGCGAATGATTATTCACTATCTAATCTCCCGCGGTTGGTTCCGACCTGTAAACAGTCGTCAGCTTTTGTTTGCCCGAAAAACAATAATTATCAGCACCGACTCAGAAGGAATCAGGATTGCCCATAAACTATTAAAACGGTTTGACACCGGACTTGAGTTAGTAGGATTTTGTGATGACCAGGTTGTCGATTTCCGGAATTTACCGCTACCATTTTTAGGTTCGATTAATGATTTACGAGCTATTGTACGCACCAGAGCTATCCGTGAAATTATTTTTTCCAGTGGTCGACTATCCAACGAACAAATACTCGGAATAATGCAAGCAACCCGCGATTTGAAACTGACCTATCGCATGGTTCCCAAAAAACAGGATATCCTGCTTGGAAAAGCCCTGATCGAGGAAATCGGTGATTTTTCATTTATCAATATTGAATATCCCCTTTTCCGCGGATTTCACCGCTTATCGAAACGTATATTTGATTTGAGTGTAGCTTCGATTGCACTGATTTTATTTTCGCCAATTATAATTGGCTGTTATTTGATTGGTAAAATAAAAAAGGTTGAATTTTGGGGCGCCGATGGTACCAGATTCCAAGCCGCGGTTGGTATTTTTGATAACCGGTTTTTACGAAAAATACCTTTACTTAAGCAGGTATTGGCAGGTAAAATGAGTATTGTCGGGGCTTCGCTGATTGCTACCACTGAGACTGATCCAAAGATTATGTTTCGCCCCGGATTGACCAGTCTTGATCTTGTAAGAAATGTTAAATACAATGCGGAAGACCGTCGAATGTTAAATCATTATTATATTCAGCACCAAACATTTACATTGGATTTGGAAATACTTATGAAATCAGTATTTGGAAACTGAGATGGCGAATTTCGTACTTGAATTTGAGAAACCGATTGTTGAGCTGGAAAATAAGCTGCTGGAATTACGTTCCCAGAATATACCAGGTAATGATATCACTCAAGATATTAATGATCTGGAGCAGAAACGCAAACGCCTGATTCAAAAGATCTATGGTAATTTGTCACGCTGGCAACGGGTACAATTAGCACGTCATCCCAAGCGACCATACAGTCTTGATTATATCAACCATCTTTCTCCTGATTTTCTGGAATTGCATGGTGATCGATATTTTGCCGACGATTCTTCCGTGGTTTGCGGCATTGGTACCATCGATGGTCGTTCTGTAATGTATCTTGGCCAGCAGAAAGGTAGAAATACCAAGGACAATCTGTTTCGCAATTTTGGTATGATGCGTCCGGAAGGATACCGAAAAGCTTTGCGCGTAATGAAGCTGGCTGAAAAGTTTAACATTCCGATCATTTCTTTGATCGATACCATGGGAGCGTATCCTGGAATTGGCGCTGAAGAACGTGGCCAGGGTGAGGCTATCGCTAGAAATTTATTTGAGATGTCACAAATATCCGTACCGATTCTAATCATCGTGATTGGTGAAGGTGCCAGTGGTGGTGCTCTGGGAATTGGCGTCGGTGATCGATTTCTGATGCTGGAGAATACCTGGTTCTCGGTAATCAGTCCGGAAGGCTGTGCGTCAATCCTCTGGCGTGAGGCAGCCAAGGCTCCCGACGCCGCCGATGCTATGAAAGTCACGGCAGTTGATATGGTTGAAATGGGTATTTGTGACCGAATTATTGAAGAACCATTGGGTGGAGCTCATCGAGATCATACGGGAATGGCCGAGATTTTAAAGGAAGTTATCCTGGATGAATTGTCTCAACTGAATCAACTGGAGACCAGTGAACTCTTAGACCGGCGCCTTAAGCGGTTCGATGACATCGGTACCTTCACAGAATAATAGTGCTAAAATACAATTTTCGGACGCGTGTTTATTATAAAGATGTCGACCAAATGGGTGTGGTTTACTACAGCCGCTATTTCGAATATTTTGAAGCTGCGCGAACCGAATTACTGCGACTGGCAGGCCTTGATGTTCCCAGTATCGAATCACAGGGCTTTTTCCTCCCGGTAATCAGCAGTCACTGTGATTACCGGGAGTCAGCCCAATTTGACGACATAATTATTGTTGAAACTGTAATCCCGAATCTGCCCAAAGCACGCTTGAGAATAAATTATGAGGCTCTTTCCAAGGATGGAAAAAACCATTTCGCCAGTGGTTATACCGAACATTGCTTTATAAATAAAGTCGGAAAACCTGTTCGTACACCCCAGTTTTTTTTACAAAAACTCAGGGAACATTTTTATGAGTAATGAAATCTTATTCCTGATTCAAACATTGGTCGGCTTAGGCTTTACCTTGCTGGCCTTCCGGTTGGGAAAAACCTGGCTTTATGCCTATATAGCAATGGCAATTATCCTCGCTAATATTTTTGTTACCAAACAATTCGATCTATTTGGATTTGCCGCCACCGGTGGCAACGTAGTATATGGCTCAATCTTTCTGGCAACTGACCTTTTATCGGAGCATTATGGTAAAGTAACTGCCCGAAAAGCAGTGTTGATTGGTTTTTTCGGGGCTGTTTTTTATCTGGTAATGTCACAAATGATCCTGGTGTTTTCTCCCAACGCAGCGGATTGGGGCGCCAGCTCAGGTATGGCAGCCATTTTTTCGGCCGGTCCGTCTATTGTTCTGGCCAGCCTAACAGCTTATCTAATATCCCAATTTCATGATATCTGGGCTTTTCACTTCTGGAAGTTGAAATTTTCCGGTCGCTATCTCTGGTTGCGGAACAATCTATCCACTTTTGTTAGTCAGGCCTTAGATAGTGTTATTTTTGCTGTGCTCGCTTTTGCAATATTACCTGGTCTTGTCTTCCATACCGAAAATATTCTGGAGTGGCCGATTTTGAGCGAAGTAATATTGACCACCTATCTATTTAAATTATTTGTAGCTGTAATTGATACACCATTCATATATTTAAGTTATCGATTACTACCGGGGGAACTG
>DAOWAH010000206.1 GCA_030634675.1 Fidelibacterota bacterium | reverse complement strand
CGCTGTGCTCCGTACATAGACCTGTGAAGCCGGATCGTCCCCGACGAGAATCACCGCCAGACCGGGTGTAATGCCTTTTTCTTTTAATACGGCAATCCGGCTGTTTAATTCGGAATATACTGCAGCACTGACTGCCTTACCGGAAAGTAACTGCGTTTCCGCCATCTATTCTTCGATTCTTTTATCAATATAATCGATCAACGTGGTAATCCGCGCTTCCATACGATCAACCTGCTCAGCTTGTTTATTGCGCAGGGTAAAAAATTCATCAGAGATATTCATGGCCGCCAGGATTGCAATTCTGGTTGGGGATTGTTGACCGGGCAGGTTTTTTTCCACTTCGTGCATTTTTGAATCAACATATTCGGCGATGTTGGTTATGTAGGTGGAATTGGCTGGCGCTTTTACGGTGTATTCCTGGCCGAAAATATCGACTTGTACTAAATTATCATTATTATCCAAAAGTCCCTCCCGTGTATTAATTATGAGAGAAATGGTTGATTAATCTGGTTGTTTGAACTTTGATGCTGTATTTCCCAAATGCATTGCCATTCGGTTCAATTCAGTTTTCAGGACCGTAATTTAGCTCCGAAATCACGCTTGAAAATAGCGATAATGTCATTAATAACTGAAGATACCTCTTTATCTTCCAGTGTTCTGTCAGGGTGTTGAAAAATAAATCTGAAGTTGATACTCTTACAACCGGCTCCGATTGATTCATGGCGAAAAATATCAACCGGTCGCACCTGTTTTAGAATATCCTGGCCAACCTTTTGGATGGCTTTAATTACATTATCGACTTCTGTTTCTTCCGACAAAACAAAATTCAGATCGCGTTCAACCGTAGGATATACACTGATCGGTCGGTAAATGTGAGTGGCTTCCTGTTTTCGCATCGATTCCAGTAAAAGGGTCAGGTCTATTTCGAATCCATAGAGGGGGCCAGTCTCAGCGCCGATCAGGTCAATATATTTCGGATTAATAAGACCGAAAAAGCCCAGGTTTATTTTATCATGTTGAATTAAATAACAATCGGTGAAGGGTTCTCTGTGTTTACTGTTAGACAATTCCAGTAGATTTAGATGCAAGCGCCTGAACAGTAACTCGATAACGCCTTTCAGCGTAAAAAAGGAAAACTGTTGATCCAAGGAGTGGTAAATATCCGCTGTTCGCATATTTCCATGGGCTATACCGGTCAAATGCATGTATTCGCGAATACCTTTGAAACCGGATCCTTTTCGCTCAAATACCTGTCCGTGTTCATACAACTGTAAATCAGGATTGCCATTGTTGATATTATGTTGCAGGGTATGAATTAAACCGGGGAATAAAGATGTGCGGGTATGGCTCATCTCCTCGCTCAGCGGATTAACTAACTTGACCGGCTGCTGGCCCAAACTACCAGCAATATTAACGCTTTGCAGCGAATTACTGTAGCATTGCCGGAAGCCCAGACCGGTCAGTATTTTGTTAATATTGCCGATGCCACTTTGTACATCCTGCTCATCTTTACTGAATAGACCGGTATAGGCTGGCAGTGAGGGAACATTATCATAGCCAAAAACGCGTACCAACTCCTCAATCAGATCTACTTCACGCTCCAGATCAGGTCTGAATGTCGGCGGTGTGCAGGTCCAGCTATTGTTGGTTTCTCGCTGCCATTCGATTTCCAGACCAGTGAAAGTTTGCTCAATAAATTCGGCGCTGATTTCACAGCCGGATAATAAATCCAGTTCGGATTTGCGCAGAGTGATTGCCGGCGTGGTGATTCGCGTGGGGTATTCATCGATAATTCCCGGTACCTGTTCACCACCGGCCAATTCTTCCAGTAGATTGACAATCCGCCAGAAAGCCCGTAAAGCTCCCTCAGGATCGGCACCACGCTCAAAACGCCGTGATGATTCTGTAATCAATCCCAGCGACTTGGAACCTTTCCTGATTGTAATCGGATCAAAATAGGCGCTTTCAATCAGAACTGTATTCGTATCCTCCGAAACACCTGAATTTTCTCCACCCATTATGCCGGCAATTGCTATCGCTGTATCACCATCGGTGATTAATAAATGCTGGTCAGTGATTGCACGTTCAATATCATCGAGGGTCGTGATCTTCTCATTACGTCCGGCACGACGGATAACTACTTTTTTGGTCGGAACAAACTTGTAATCAAAGATGTGTGTCGGATGGCCGAGTTCCAGTAAGACATAGTTCGATATATCAACGACATTATTGATACTGCGTTGTCCGGCTGCTTCCAGTCGCTCAACCATCCATTGCGGTGAAGGTCCCACCCGGATATTTTTTACTATTCCGGCAATATAACGCGGGCAACCCAGAGGATCGTCAATATTCACCACTACATATTCCCGTACTGCATCGGCAATAGAATCACCAAATTCAGGTTCGGGAATTTTCAGATTGCGTCCGGTTTTCAGGGCTATTTCACGGGCGATACCGAGATGGGGAAGACAATCCGGCCGGTTAGGCGTAATATCGAATTCGATGGCCTGCAGGGGCTGGGGGAATAAATCAGTGATCGGCTGACCAGGTTCTGTATTTTCCGGTAAATCGAGGATGCCATCGTGATTTTCCGAAATCCCGAGTTCACGTTCCGAACACAACATACCGGAACTTTGCTCGCCCCGAATTTTGACCGGTTTGATTTTAAAACCACCGCTCAGGGTAGCGCCAATCCCGGCGAAAGCCGTAATTTGTCCTTCGTGGGAATTGGGTGCACCGCAGACTACTTTATGGGTTTCACGGCCGTCGAATACTTCACAGAGTTTTAATTTATTGGTGTTAGGATGATTTATAACCTTGGTAATCCGGGCGGTAACAACATTGGTGATTTCACTGCTATTTTCGCAGCGCTCGGCCTCCATGCCCAGCATGGTCAACATATCCGACAGCTCCTCCGGATTTTCCTTTAGATCAACGAAATCTCGCAACCAGTCCAATACTACGATCATCAGAACTGCTCCAGAAAACGAACATCACCCTGGTAAAACAGGCGAATATCATCAATTTTGTATTTTAACATTGCGATCCGGTCCACTCCAAAACCGAAGGCAAAACCATGCCAGATTTCAGGATCATAGCCAACGCTTTTAAAAACGTTCGGATCAACCATTCCGCAGCCGACGATTTCCATCCATTGCTGACGCCGTTCGTTCCAGATATCAACTTCCGCACTGGGTTCGGTGAAAGGAAAATAACTGGGACGAAAGCGGGACTTAACGCTTTCGCCGAACATTTTACGTAAAAAGAAATCAACCGTACCTTTTAAATCGGCGAATGACACTTTTTTATCAACATACAAGCCTTCAACCTGGTAAAACAGGCAGTAATGCTTAAAACTGATGGCCTCATTGCGATAGACTTTTCCTGGCACCAAATAGCGCAGAGGCGGCGGTTTATTCTCCATCAGATGAATCTGTACATTGGAAGTATGGGTCCGTAATACGGTGCTTTCATCCACAAAAAAAGTATCCTGCATATCGCGGGCTGGATGATGCGGCGGGAAATTCAGGGCTTCAAAATTGTGCCAGTCATCATCGATTTCGGGACCATAACCGACATTAAATCCAATTGCCTTAAAAATTTCTTTCATCTGATCCAGAGTCTGCTGAATCGGATGGGTAGAACCAACTGGAAATTGATAGCCGGGCAAGGTATAATCGATAAATTCTTTTTTCTTGGTGGAGCTGTCCTCTTTGGTGCTCAGTACTTTCGATTCAAATTCTTTTGACAAGCTACCACGAAGTTCATTCAGTAACTTTCCATAGCTGGGTTTCTGGTTGGCTGGTATATCTTTGAGCTGTTGAAATAGACCCGCAATCAATCCTTTACGGCCAAAATACTTGACCTGTAATTCGTTAATTATTTTTTCTTCGTTAGAAAAAGAATCGAGGTCAGCCCGAAATGAATTTCGGACTGCCTCGATTTGCTTATCCAAGGACATAATTATGCTTTTACTGTATTAACCAGCTCTGCAAAGGCGTCCGGTTGATTCACCGCCAGATCGGCTAATATTTTCCGATCCAGTTCAACGCCATT
>DAOWAH010000412.1 GCA_030634675.1 Fidelibacterota bacterium | reverse complement strand
TCTGAATTCTAGCCGCTCACCATTATTGGGGATACCGTCGGCATTGCCCTGACTGGCCCCGCTGGAATCATCGTTCACAGTGATTTGATCGATACTGATCAGCGAGTACGGCTCAAGATAGATTTCAACCTGTGCCCAATCATCCGACGGTACGGCAATGCTGGTGGAATCGGGCAGATAACCAACCGCAGCAAAAGTCAGATTGAAGGTTCCGGGCCAGGTAAATCGGTTAAAGTGTCCGAATGACGGGTCGGTCCTGCGAGGTGTCATCCCCGGATTCCAGTATTCGGTAATTTGGACTTCGGCATCTAAAGCGGAGCTGTCGTAGGTAGAATAAACATGTCCTCTAATCCCGGGACCTTCCATACTTTTCTCCAGCACGAATAGGACTCCGCCAAGGTTGTCATCAGCTACCACTGCTGCTGTATCAATTTTCGGGACAAACTTGACTCCAGTTTCCACCAGCATCTCCCAGACACCAACTTTTTCATACATCCAGTAATAACTCATGGGCGCTTCCCACAAGCTCCGTCCCACGTTGTAATAGCCGAGGCCACTACCGTTAAGTGTCGGTATCTGCATTGCCATCTGCTGGGCGAAAGCATCAATTAAAACCGTCTCCGATGTTTCCTGCCCGTTGATACCGCTTTTGTAATAGATAATCTCGCCATATGAGTGGTAGGTTATGGCCGCGATCGGGCGCAGGTATTCGACCCAATATTTTTTAGCAGCTACTTCGGTTTCCGAAAAAGGTGCCAGCCCCCTATAAACCCATGAAGCCGGATCAGTAGATCCAGAGGATGAATTCTGCCAGTCGGAGTCATAATTACGATTCAAATCTACCCCATCGTAATTGGGATCAAACTGGTCATTGGAATTATTATCGCGCTGATTCTTACGCCACCATGGAGTATTGGTGGTACTTTCAATAAAATATTTATAACCATCCGGATTGAGAATCGGTATTATCCAGGTTTCCAATTCGTTCACCATGCGGGTGCTGAGGGAGTCAATGCCATAATTGGTAAGAAGATGTTCGATCAAGACCATACAGCTCATCATGCCCATTGGCTCACGGGCATGGTGCACTCCATCGATCCACACCACGGTTTCGTCTTCCCTGTCCGCGGCATTATCGGAGATTTTAATGCCATAGATGGGCAATCCCATTTCGGCGCTGACGCCGATTTCAATAATTTCAGTGATATCAGGATAAGAAGAATGCCACAAATTCAACAGATCGTTAACATCTTCATAACTCTGGTAATCAGGGATATATCGCGTTGATAATGGTCTCACCACCTGGAACGGTATCCCTTCCTGCACTAAACGATCTATGTCAGCCTGATCAGCCACAATTTCCACTTGACCAGCATAGCCTTCGTTGACCGCATCGAGATTCAGTTTATTAATTACCTGTTGGGTCCGTCCGGACTCAGGAATGATTTCTACAATAAAAAAATCACCAGCGATAAGTGTTGACACCAGTATTATCAACAAAAGCGCTACGAAAAAGAGATTTTTATGCACGCTAACCTCGGCTCATTCAACGATTAAGATTTTCTTACGGCAAACAGTTATCATGGTCGTGCAATTTAACAATTATCGCTTAACAGAAATGCTGAATTTTATTGGTTTGTTCTTATCAGCCTGGCCGGATTATTTTTTTACAAAGAAAGCTGCATTAATTTACCGCTTTGCCACGGGAGGTGGAAATGAACACTGGATATACACCGCAATCGGTACACGGGATTAATTTCAAATGGGAAAGCTGATTATATTTTTAATCTTGAGCGTTCCGCTGATTGTAGTATCAC
>DAOWAH010000269.1 GCA_030634675.1 Fidelibacterota bacterium | reverse complement strand
ATGTTCCGGCAACAATTTTTTCCGGCAAGCCTTCCACGGAATGCTCAAAAATCAGGCTGTGCTCAATCGGCAGATAGCGGTAAATCCCAGGCTCCAATGATTGAACCGATTGAACTGAAAGATAGGTTACAAAGGCGTGTCGGCAGCCGGCCGATGGCACCACCCGGTAAGCCCGGCCTGGTCCGGTAATATGCCGAATACCCTGAGTAGCCCAAAGCAGAAACGATAATTCATCCAGTTCCAAAGGTATCGGCTTGAATTTCCGATGACTTTTCCTATTCTCCATCGCTGAAACAAGATCAATTGCTTTCACGGCTGACCATGTCTCCCGCACAGGCAAATTAATAAGCTGTTTATCGGTCGAATACGGTTTCTGAAATGGTGGTGGAGAAACGCCTTTACCTTGGTCAGTTTGGGTAAAATCGACATCGTGACGAGCCGTATCTTTTAAAAATGCTCGATTTTGTTTCATCAGATTCACTGGTCAAACCTCCGAATTTATTCGAATATGGTTAGAGATTATTTAAAATACAGAAAAAAACTTCTGGCACAGGGGCAAACTGTTTTATTGCTGCTTTTTAGAAGTTCACCTGCTACAGTGTTTTGGTAGAAAAGCCAGTTCACCCCTGTGTATTATCTTAATAAAATCCTTTTCCCGATCTTAATATTATTTTCAACCAGAAGCTGGTAAAAATATACACCTGCTCCAATGTTTTTGTCCAGACCGTTTATGGTATTCCAGGACACTATTTGGTGACCATAGTCTTGGAATTCATTGACTGAAGAATGTATCTGTTGTCCCATCGGATTGAATGCAATCATTATAACAAAGGCCGGACAGCCTGACCTGCCCGTCATATTCTGACTTGTTGGGAGTAGATGGGGCTTTCTCTGTAGGCCAGTAAATCTACCGGATTATTAAACCAGACATACAATTTATTCTTTTTCCAGTAAGCCTGACTTTGTAATTTATTATCAAAATAAACCTAACCGGAGAACCCCGGCTTAAATCCAAACACAAACTAATGCCAATTTTTAGCAGCACCATTAAAAATCATAATCACTGCTCCAGCAAAATTTAATTTTCTAACGCGGGGGCTAATTTTCACTAAAATAGGAGTCGGCCATGGACAAATATAACTCACAAGATCTAGTAAATTTCACTGAACCAAATCTACTACCGGATACCTTCAACTACGATCTCCCTCCATTAATCCATTTTGACGGACCGCTAATTGAGTATATTGACGGTAAACCGGTCGAATTCGATCCCGCATCGGTTAAATCCCGGGATATAGTAATCACTGATACTACATTCAGAGATGGTCAACAGGCACGGCCGCCGTATACAATCGACCAGATGGTCAAGATCTACGATTTTATGGCTAAGCTTGGTGGTCCACGGGGCATCATTCGTCAAACCGAATTTTTTCTTTACACCAAAAACGATCGTGAAGCATTGGAGCGCTGCCGTAACCTGGGTCATAAATATCCGGAATGCACCGGTTGGATTAGGGCTGAAAAGGGTGATTTCAGGTTGGTAAAACAAGTAGGATTGAAAGAGACCGGCATGCTGACCAGCAGTTCTGATTTCCACATTTTCCAGAAACTGAAATTTCCCAATCGACTGGCTGCTATTGATCACTACTGCGATGTGGTAGCTGCCGCTTTTGAAGCTGGCATAAGACCCCGTTGCCACCTGGAGGACCTGACCCGGGCTGATGTGGATGGTTTCATCCTGCCATTCGTTGAGCGGTTGATGAAGATGAGTGAACAAGTGCCGGATGAATTATCAGTTAAGATTCGTCTGTGCGATACGATGGGTTTTGGTGTCAGTTCACCGGGTGTTGAGTTACCCCGCAGTATTCCCAAGCTGATCTATAAACTCAATCAGGAATGCGGTGTCCCCAGTGATCGTCTCGAGTGGCACGGTCATAATGATTTCCATAAAGTCAATATCAATGGCAGTACCGCCTGGTTGTACGGCTGTGACGCAGTAAATGCAACCCTGTTTGGCTTTGGGGAGCGGACCGGCAACCCACCGTTGGAAGCTTCTATTATTGACTATATTGCCTTAAAAGGCGACCTATGCGGAATTGATACAACAGTGATCACCGAACTAGCGGATTACATGCGCTCGATTGGATTACCGATACCCGATAATTATCCTTTTGTAGGTAAGCACTTCAATACCACCAGGGCCGGAATTCATGCCGGAGGTCTACGGCAGGCGGAACAGATCTACAACGTGTTTGATACGACCAAACTGCTCAATCGCCCACCTCGGGTTGCTATCACCGATAAAAGTGGCGTGGATGGCGTGTGTCTGTGGATTAATGAGCTATTCAATCTGGAGGGCCAGGAACGTATCAATAAGATAAAAGTACATAAAGTCGCCCGCTGGGTGATCGACCAATACGAAAAAGAGGGTCGCCTGACATCAATATCTGATGAGGAACTGGTCGCTAAGGTTGAGGAATTGATGCCGGATTACTGGGAAAAATTCTCTCCAAGAATCAGAAATTAGGCACCAGTGGTTATACCTGTTAACATTATGGCATAAGGGAGATAAAACCAGCCCACGGTTTCAACCGTGGGTTGTATGCCGTAATAGAATGTAACCGTTTCAACGGTTTATAATCAGCCTCAATGTAGAATTATTCAAGAAGGTGGAATATCATATTCTTTATTAAAATCTATGCACCTACGGTTGTCCGGTAAGTAAGTCACAGTTGTGAACAGTAGAGAAATATATCGCACATCAGGCCGAGCGTCACCGGAAATGTACCGAGAAGGATATGATTAATCTGGTTCTATAGAAATGTAGGTGTTGGGTAAACCGTTAAAACGGTTATATATTGTTTTGTTTTGAGTCCATGACCGAAGTCATGGGCTGCTTGCGTTTCAACATTAATTATTGTTAAAACCGGACTATTTATTTCATTACTGCCTGCTGCGACGAAGCTCTTATCAATTTACTTCTGTTATCCCGCTTTCGTCCCGACACATCGGGACTTCGCCGTGGCAGGCTTCGTTCTCATGATATTCGAACGAAGCCTGGTGGAGGCGGGGAGAGTCGAACTCCTGTCCGAAATAGCACCTTGAAAAACATCTACATGCTTAGTCTACCGGATATTTCTTATCTTTGCAGCTTCCGGTGACCCCAGCTACAAAGACCAGCTCATGAGT
>DAOWAH010000380.1 GCA_030634675.1 Fidelibacterota bacterium | reverse complement strand
GGAAACAATCATACCGCTCTGCTTGGCAATCATGGAAAACGCTCGATTCAGAAATGGTAATTACGATACTCATTTTTTAATCGATGAATTAAAAAATATTCGGAGCAAAAAGTCCATTAACGTGGCCGAGAAACGTAATGTGTTTGCTGTGGCGGCTGCCCTGCATCATACCATGACTAATCGAAAGCCGAAAATTACCAGTGGTAATCATGCTCTTTCCAACTGGAAAATGACGGGTCGGCGCACGGAGTTACAATGAAATTTCAAGCTACGGTTGACGATCAAACCATAGATTTTTCCGTTGATACTCAAGCACAGGGTTTCTCGGTCCAAATCAATGATTCGACCCTGGCCATAGATTGTATCCGATTGAGTCCTTATTCTTATTCTCTGATAATCAACGGTAGATCATATTATCTCAGCTTGACCAATAAAAATAGCGGTTACCGGGTCACTCTGGATCAGCAATCATTTTGTGTCCGGTTGAAAGATGAAACTCAACTGCTACTGGGAAAATTCGGATTGAATAAGACAACCACCAATTCGATCCAAAATATTACCTCACCCATCCCGGGATTGGTAAAGCAGGTTTTTGTAAAATCTGGTGACCGAATACAAAAAAATGACAAATTACTAATTCTGGAAGCAATGAAAATGGAAAATGAGATATTGTCAACTTTATCTGGCGTTGTCCGTGACATATATGTGGAGCAGGGACTTTCTAAAAATAAAGGTGATTTATTATTACGGATTGAAGGAGAACAGAGTTAAATGAGCTTTGGTAAGCGGTTGATATGGGGCAGTATAGGTTGGGCACTTGGTGGGCCGATAGGAGGAATTATTGGCTATGCATTAGCCAGCATGAGAGAACAAACAAACCGTAACGGATCGACTAATTTTGGTGGTGGATTTCGCAGCTACCGCCAACCATCGGTTACTCAGTCCGGTGACTTCGCCGTTTCGTTATTGGTATTATTTGCCACGGTAATGAAAGCCGACCGACAATTGCTCAAATCTGAGATAGAGTATATTAAACAATTTCTGCGTACCCAATTTGGTGCCCAAAATGCCCAGGATCTGATGCTGCTATTCCGGGATATTATAGAACAGGATTATCCTCTGCGGGATGTATGCCGTCAAATTCAGCGTTCTATGGACCACCCCAGCAGATTGGAGTTAATCCATGTTTTATTCGGGCTATCATTAGCCGATAGAAACATCCATCCTGAAGAAATATCCATCATTCTGCGGATTGCCCGGTATTTAAATATCAGTGAAAACGATTTCAATTCCATTAAAGCTATGTTCGTGAAAGATACCAATACCGCCTTTAAAATTCTGGGAATTGATTCTAATGCAGATAATACCGAACTAAAACAAGCTTATCGTCGGATGGCTAATAAATATCATCCTGATAAAGTCGCTCATCTCGGTCAGGAACTACAGAAATTGGCCGAAGAGAAATTCAAAGCGGTTAACGACGCTTACCACAAAATTAAAGCGGAACGGCAAATCTCATGAAATTAAAACCGGGGGAATATCCCTTTACCCGTGGTATTTACCCTGAAATGTATCGATCACGGTTATGGACTACCCGGCAATACTCCGGTTTCTCCTCGGCCAAAGAATCCAATCAACGTTATCATTATTTACTGAATCAGGGTGTGATGGGCTTATCGGTGGCGTTTGATCTCCCAACTCAAATTGGCTATGATTCCGATCACCCCATGGCTGCCGCTGAAATAGGGCGCGTCGGCGTTCCCATATCAACAATCGATAATATGAAAAGTCTGTTCCACCGGATACCACTGGATAAAGTATCCACATCGATGACGATTAATGCTACGGCCGCGATCATACTGGCCAAATATATCGTGGTCGCTGAAGAACAGGGTATTGCCATTAATAAATTACATGGCACAATCCAAAATGATATCCTCAAAGAATATGTGGCTCGGGGAACTTATATCTATCCGCCGGAACCATCGATGCGCTTAGTTACCGATGCCATCCGGTTTTGTGCAACCCAT
>DAOWAH010000053.1 GCA_030634675.1 Fidelibacterota bacterium | reverse complement strand
CGGATACGCCCCAGCTTCAAGTGAGTAATTACTGCTGCTGGTAGCCAATCAGGAAATTCCCCCTGTTTAATCAAATTGATCTGTTCCAAAAGTAAATCCTTTACTTCTTCCAACGATTGGCCTTCCCGGGGTCGCGCTCCCAGTCCATGGTAAGAATAATCTGCCATTTTCCGTGGATAGGAATAGGCTCCGATTACCTTCTGGGCCTGATTCAAATTCAGGTCAATCAATCCGGCTGAGCTATTCATCAGGATCATGTCGGTCATGGTCAACAGATCGGTTTCCTTGGAATTGATACCCGGAAAACGAAAAGCCAAACGGACACTTTCTGCATCGGGACCCAATACCTCAATAATCCGTGGTTCATTGATCGGATCTTCTAGCGGTGGTACAAACTCCGGGACCGGTTTCGCCGGCATTTGTCCAAAGCTGGCATCGATCAATGGTATTATAACTTCCGGATCAAAATCACCTGACAAGCAGATAGCCATATTATTAGGCACATAATAGGTTTCGAAATTTTCAATTACTTTAAAAAGAGGGGGATTCTTTAAATGCTCTACGGTTCCCAGAATAGTGTGAGTACCATATGGATGTTTTTGAAATAAACCAGCGTTCATTGCATTATTCACTTTTGATCCATCGCTATCAAGGGAGCGGTTTTTTTCTTCATAAACGACTTCAAGTTCGGTATGGAAAAGCCGCATCACCGGATCGCTGAAGCGTTCGTAGGCAATTTTGAGCCAGCGCGCAAATTGATTGGTAGGAATATCATTGATGTACACAGTCTGTTCAACAGATGTGAAGGCATTAGTTCCGGTAGCGCCAATGGCGCCGAGCATTTTATCGTATTCACTGGCAATGGCATAGGTAGAGGCAATCTGTGAAACACTATCGATCTGCTGGTAAACCGCTTTCCGCTCCAGAGAATCTGTAGTTTGACTATATATATTGTACAGAGCGATAATTTTATCGATCTCGACTTTTTCCTTTTCCCAATTCAGAGTACCAAATTCATCGGTACCTTTAAATAACATATGCTCGAGGTAATGCGCCATGCCGGTGGCATCGTCAGGATCGGTCTTTCCACCGGCTTTAACCGCAATTGCCGTCTGAATGCGTGGTTCATCCTTGTAAACTGTTGTGTATATTTTTAAACCATTATCCAAGGTATAAATGCGAGCTTTTAGCGGGTCGCCTGGTACTTCCTTATAAGTATAACCCTGTTTTGCAGCAGCACCATTTTCTTGGTCGGCTGGTGGTGGAATACACCCAACAATTAATAATAGGATAAAAATGAATATTGATATAACGATGAACGAATGTTTGAAAATATTGCTATTTATCATGTTATCTCCCGGTATCAGTGATTTCCCCGATTGACATCTGCTTGTCTTGGGCAACATGTCAGATTCGATAGCGATTAATAAAGTCCGATGAATCTAAGAAAAATAGCGTACAATATGAAGGGAAAAGCCTTCACTCACTTAGTGAAAATGATAATAACTACTCAGCAAATACACCTATTTTTGTCTGATCTTCAAAAAGAAAATATTACCGGTTGGCCGATTGGGTCTAACACCAACTTCAGCATTATGGGCTTCGGCAATTCTTTTAACAATCGCCAGGCCTAAGCCGCGACCCTGACCGTGTTCTAACTGATGTTTTCTTGTGAAAATACGTTTGTATTCACGTTTTGGTACCGTTTTGCCAAAGTCGGTTACTTCTGCAATTAAGTAATCTCGATTTTGTTTAACATCAATAATAATTTTTTTTACCAGTGCCTGGATAATTAATAGGATTGAACACGAAAAAAGTCCGTATAATAAAAGAGCCCCGGTGGGGTAACCGAGGCTCTGAGGAGGGTGTATTATATAAGACAAACTTTCAAAATATTTTTCAAAGAGGCATTCAAATCGAATTTGAATTTTGCGACATCAATCTTGGTTTCCTGCCAAACACCATGATTCCCAGCCATAATCAACTTCTGAATATAACTCTGCGTAAGGGCATCTGTACAGACATTATCGTACCAACGTATATCTATTTTTGCACTATCCGTAATTAAAGAGCCTAGTAAGGCCGACAGGAAAGTCTGGCGATTCTCGGTATCGGTATTAATTTTACAGAAACCAGCGCCAATCAAACCCTGAATCTGTTCCCAGTCTGTGCCTACAAAATCCAGCCATTTCTGGCGAACACCGGACGGATCGGACATTTTATCGATCTGGGCAACAGCATAGTTCACAACATTCGGATATAAAGTGGAAGCTCCATGGGCAACAAAAATGATCTCATCATTGATAACATTGGCGATCTTCAGCAATTCGTGAGCCAAAGTGATGTTTAACTTAACCTTGGTACCCGGTTTACCTTTATTCGGCCCGTGCATCGTTCCAATCGTAGGGGCCAGCATCAGAACACCGGTCTCCCGTAAGAACCGATCCAGATCATCCGGGTTGGTATAAGTGGAAAATTCGGATTTGGTATCCTCATCCTCTTCACCGGCCAGGACACCCAGTTCACCTTCGACTGAAATCCCCAGTGGATGAGCCATGTCAACCACTTCCCTGGTCAATTCAATATTTTTGGTTAGTGGCATGGCGGTCTTGGTGACCTTGTCAGTGGAATTATCAGCCATGACACTGGTCAGCATCTGCACTGAGGCCTGGACCACTTTCCGGCCCCCTTCACTGGTATAGTCGCCATGATCCAGATGGGTGGCTACTTTAACTGTAACTTTCTTAGCTTTTTTCTCAACATAGGCCGTGGCTACTTCCAATCCAAATACCGGGTCGCCACCGCCAAAATGTTTTAAGGCGGAATTGGAAAAAGCCAATAAGCCGGAAGAGCCGAGCAACTCAAAAGCAGTAAAAGCAGCATTAATACCTTGAAAGGTGGTCACATTGAACGCCGGCAAAGCATAACGTTCACCTTTGGAATTACCTTTTTCACCATTTTTAGCTTTTAAAGTCAGCGAATGTGCGGTAGTCATATTATCCGGAAAACGCCGTGTTAAATTTAATTTCGGTGGTATCTTGGTCATCAGTTATTTCTCCTGTTAAATCTTTAGTTTATATTATCATGAAAGTTTTTTACCTTTAGGCTGACCAATCTGATTCAGCAGTTCAACAAACCACTCCGTATCGATATCAAAGGGTTTTCCACCGACAATGCGTTGAAAATCAATCAAACTTAATTCGTCATCTTTTTCCATATCCAGTCCCGCAAGACCACTTGTACCATCTAAAGCCGCTTTCGCAGCCAGAGTGGCAGATCGCTTTATCAGATCTAAATCTTGTGTGTTCGGCGCGGCCGATCGGGCAAAATAACCACTTTTTTGTACCAAGGTTTTCTCGGCGCCCAGCATGTCGGCATATTGTTTGGCAAACCATTTTCCAGGATTGATAAAATCCAGTTTGACATGACCAAATGCATCCAGTGCCACTGTTTCACCCTGCGACTCCAATTCTTTAACGATACTATCAATTCCAGCGCCTTCACTTAAGAAAATGTTTACTCCATCTTTTTTATCCATGCGCTTACGTAAGCGAATTACTTCGGTGGGTATGTCAATTTCCATTTCCGGCACATAGACCGCGTCAATATCCCAGCGGGGTTGATCGATCAGTATATCCGGTAAAAATAGTTTAGTATCCAGTATGGTTCGGTAATCCCGTGCGGTAGCAGCAGTCAGCCAACCGCAATTACGACCCATTACCTCGTGAATAATCAACTGGCGCGTGCTGGTGGTATTTTCATTGGCGACATTATTAAAAAATAATGCGCCCTGTTCCGCGGCGGTCCAGGCACCCAGTGTCTGGGTCAGTGGATACACATCATTATCAACCGTTTTTGGCAAGCCTACGACTGTCAGGTCATAATCATTATCAGTCAGGTATATCGCCAGTTCGGCGGCCATAATATTAGTATCGTCACCACCAATAGTATGTAAAATATCAACTTCATCCTTGACTAATTGATTGGCAGCTACTTGTAAAGGATTTTCACCTTCCCTGACCAACCCACGTTTAACACAATCTTTTATATTAGTTAATTTCACACGACTGTTTCCAATCGGGCTGCCACCATATCTTAGAAGAATTTCCGCCTGATCCTTTACTTGCTGCGAAAAGGTCATACTGTTTCCAAGCAACAAGCCCTGGTACCCATTCAGGTAACCGATCAATTCCGCGCGGGGAGCCAATTCATTATATTTTTGAATTAAAACGCCGATCGCCGCAGATAAGCAGGGTGCAATCCCGCCGGCAGTTAAAAAAGCAATTTTCATATTAATTCCATAGCTGAATTTTCATCTGAATACAAGTTGGTAAATTTAGCACGATTATTTAACCAAGAACAGATTTCATCGGTTGATCAGAATTCATTAAAAAGTAATTTATACGTGACTCACAGGAGCTGATCTGCGTATTTTTAGAAATGGTGAAAGTAAAATGACAGCACAATTATGGGCACCTGCTACCGACGTTGCCGGAAATTCGCAAATTGAACAATTCCGTCGATTCGTAAATGATCGATTCAAGCTTAATTGTACTGATTATGCCCAATTACACGACTGGTCCGTTAATCATCATACTGAATTCTGGTCGACCTGGTGGGAATATAGTAAAATAATTCACAGCACGGATTATACCAGTGTTATTGATGATCCGGTCAAAATGCCAGGGGCAAACTGGTTCGGTGGTGCCCAGCTGAATTTTGCAGAGAACCTGTTACGTTATCGCGATAAACACACGGCAATCATTTTCCAGGGTGAAGGCCGCAAGCCACATACAATTTCGTATCAGCAATTATACCAGCGGGTAGTGCTACTAACTGCTGCCATGCGCTTAGCTGGAGTACTGCCGGGTGATAGAATTGCTGGTTTTGTACCCAACATGCCCATTGCCGTAATCGCCATGCTGGCCAGTGCTTCCATTGGCGCTATCTGGAGTTCCTGTTCACCGGATTTTGGCATTAAGGGCGTCCTTGACCGTTTTAAACAAATCGAGCCTAAAATTTTATTCGCCGTTGATGGCTATTTCTATAATGGTAAAAAATTCAATTTCCTTGAAAAAATCCGGGGAATTATCAAAGAATTACCCAGCGTGGAAAAAGTAGTGATTAATCCATATCTAAGCCATAGTCCGGATTTAACGGCAATTCCCAATAGTATTAATTATTCCGATTTTGTTGCTGGGGGAAAAATTCCCGAATTGGTTTTTGAACAACTGCCTTTTGAGCACCCCTTGTATATAATGTATTCCTCCGGCACATCCGGGTTGCCCAAGTCGATTGTCCACAGTGCTGGTGGGACATTGATTCAGCACTTAAAAGAACTCCATCTCCACACCGATTTGAGACGTAACGATACAATCTTTTATTATACAACCTGCGGCTGGATGATGTGGAACTGGCTGGTTTCAGCGCTGGCGGTGGGAGCGACAATCGTACTATATGATGGTTCCCCTTTCTACCCGGATGGAAATGCCCTGTGGCAAATGGCCGATGAGCTGGACATTACCATTTTCGGAACCAGTGCCAAATATTTGGCGAGTTGTGAAACCGCCGGTCTTGAACCCGGAAAATTATTCAAATTGGATCAGCTGCGGGCGATTCTTTCCACCGGGTCACCCCTGTCCAATGAAAGTTATGATTATGTTTACCGTTCAATTAAAGATGATGTCATGCTCAGTTCGATTGCCGGCGGCACCGATATTATTTCCTGTTTCGTGCTTGGTAATCCAACTCTACCAGTCCACCGGGGCGAAATCCAGTGCCGGGGATTGGGAATGGATGTGGCCGCTTTCGATGATTCCGGGCAACCAGTGATTGGCCTGCGCGGTGAGTTGGTTTGCCGCAAGCCGTTCCCTTCGATGCCGATTAATTTCTGGAATGATCCCGACGGCTCAAAATATCACAATGCTTATTTTAATTCCTTTCCCGGAATCTGGCATCATGGTGACTACATTATTATCAGTGAGCGGGGCGGCGTAACAATGCTGGGACGCAGTGATGCCACCCTGAACCCAGGAGGAGTACGCATCGGCACTTCGGAAATCTACCGGGTAGTTGATCAAATCCCCGGAATAAACGACAGTCTGGTAGTGGGGCAGAAATGGCAGGGTGATGAACGGGTTATCCTATTTGTCAAGCTGGAAGAAAATCAAATACTGGATGATAAATTAATTGCTGCCCTAAAACAGACTATCAGAGCCGATTGCTCACCACGACATGTACCGGCCAAGATTTTAACGGTCGCTGATATTCCCTATACGATTAATGGAAAAAAAGTGGAAATTGCGGTTAAGAAAATTATTGCCGGACAGGCTGTGACCAACCGTGATGCCCTCGCTAACCCGGAATCGTTGGAGTTGTTCCGGGATTTACCGGAATTGTCGGTCTAATACGCAATAGAGACGCGACCTGTCACGTCTCTATCAATACAATGAAAACCATCTCTGAGAGCAGCGGAAACCTTATATTTACATGTTTTTAAATATGTCGATCAAATCCACTATCCGGTTGGAGTAACCCCATTCGTTGTCGTACCAGTTAACCGTCTTGACCATATTGCCACCAACCACTTTAGTGTAGGGGGCATCATAAATCGAGGAATGGGGGTTACCGATTATATCACTGGATACCACCGGAAGGGTCGAGTATTCCAGTACGCCTTTCATTCCTTTGGAAGTAGAGGCTTCTAATACAGCTTCATTGATCTGATCGATGGTGACATCCATGCTGAGGATCATGATTGCATCCACTACCGATCCATCGGCCACTGGAACACGCATGGCGATCCCATCCAATTTGCCTACCAAAGCAGGCAGTACTTTACCAACGGCACGGGCGGCACCAGTGGTGGTGGGGATCACATTTTCAGCGGCAGCCCGGCTACGGCGCCAGTCGGTGTGCGGTACATCAGCCAATCGCTGATCATTAGTATAGGCATGGACGGTATTGATAACACCATATTCTATTCCAAAAGCATCGTTTAATACTTTAACCATGGGCGCCAGACAATTGGTCGTGCAACTGGCATTAGAGACTATTTTGTGATCAGGTTTTAATCCATCATCATTCACCCCGATGACTAAGGTATAATCGATTTCACCCTTGGCAGGTACGGTTAATATTATACGTTTGGCACCAGCTTCCAGGTGGGGCATAAGTTTTTCACGGGTACGAAAAATTCCAGTGGCTTCCACCACTACATCAACGTCCAATTCCTTCCAGGGTAATTCCGCCGGATCGTACACTGCCAGCATTTTAACCTTCTGGTGGGTGGTCATCATCATATCACCCTCGGTGGTGACGGTATCGTTGAAGCGCTTCATGACCGTATCGTATTTCAGCAGATAGGCCAGAGCATCATTCTTGGCAATATCATTAATTGCGACAATTTCCATATCTTTGAGGGCATTCAGAATCCGAAATACCGAACGACCGATCCGTCCAAATCCGTTGATTGCAATTCTCATGACTGCACCTCCAGACGATTATAGGCATCAATGGTTTCCAGAATACGCTTGGAATACCCCCAACCGTTATCAAACCAACTGACCGTTTTTACCAATTTATTATTAATCACCATGCTCGCTTGAGCATCATGGATCAGAGTCTCCGGGCGGCCAAGCACGTCACTGGATACGATCGGGTCATCCGTATAGCCGACGATCCCTAATAAACTACCTTCTGCCGCCTGTTTTACTATACTATTCAATTCATCAACCGTCGGTACCTTTTCCAGCTCGGTAGTCAAATCAATACAGGAACCATCCGAGACCGGTACATTGAAAGCTATTCCGTCCAATTTACCCTTGAACTGCGGCATGATCTGTTCCACAATACCTGGTGCCCAAGTCCGATTGGGAATGATATTTTCGACGGCCGAGCGGCTACGGCGCAGGTCCGAACGAGCCGTATCAGCCAGGGGTTGATCGGAGGTATAGGCATGAACGGTAGTCATCATAGCCCGTTTCACACCATATTTCTCATCGAGAATTTTCAGCATCAGAGCCAATACATGGACCGTAGATGAAGTGCAGGTAATCAAACGATCGGCAGCGGAGATATCCTTCTCATTGGCTCCGATAACAACGACTCGATCGACTTCATCAACGGGTGGAACAGTAACGATAACCCGTTTGGCACCTGCATCCAAATATTTCTGCAAATTGGCTCTCTCCCGAAATTTGCCAGTGGCGTCAATCACCATATCAATATCGAAAACGTCCCAGGGAATATCGCCGGGGCGGCCACCCATCAGAATCCGGGTTTTCTGGTTACCCAGAATTAAATGATTACCCTCCAATACGGCCTCTTCTGGCATAGGTCCATGCACTGAATCGCGCATCAGTAAATAATGCAATGCTTCAGGTTTGCCAATATCACTAATCGCCACAAACTGATAGTTCGGATTATTATAACCAATCCGGTATAGATTGCGGCCGATCCGACCAAAACCCACAAGTCCG
>DAOWAH010000033.1 GCA_030634675.1 Fidelibacterota bacterium | reverse complement strand
GGCTCGGACGAATTTGAGGCCGTTCCATTCGATAGGATTATGGCTGGCAGTAACGATGATCCCACCCGCCGCTTTTAATTGTCCGGTAATAAACTGAACTGTCGGGGTAGGTACGATTCCGCATTCGACCACATTACGCCCCAGAGCCAGCAGTTCGTTGGAAATACCAACAATTAAATCCGCCCCGGAAGGACGGCTATCGCGCCCGAGGACGATTTCGCCAGCGGGAAGTAAATCATCGACTGCGCGGGCATAGAGCTGGGCTACTGGCACGGTCAAATAGTCGGCCACCAGCCCCCGAACACCGGAAATACTGCGAATCAACATAAGATCAATCCTCTTACAATACTGACAAATTGGATAAAGAAATTAATTCAGGGACATAAAAAAAGGTCCAGGAAATTTCCCGGACCATTCTTTATTCCGCACAAATAACGCTTATTTATAATAGCGAGCCATTCGGGCAAGGCGACGGGCGGTCTTCTTCCGCTTAGCGCGTTTGTCATCACTGGGCTTGATATAAAAAGACTTCAATTTTAGTGTGCGCAGCACACCGGCCCGTTCCCACTTCTTTTTGAAGCGGCGTAAGGCGCGTTCCAGCGATTCGTCTTTTCTGACCGTCACTTCCACCATATAATCACCTCCCTTACAGGCGGATTAACCGAGATAAATTCTCAGAATTTTACTGCGTGAACGATGGTGTAAACGCCGAAGCGTCTTTTCCCTGATCTCAAGAACTCGTTCACGGGTTAAGTTAATTTTTCGTCCAATTTCATTTAGCATGAGGGAATAATCACGGTCAATCCCAAAATACATGAGAATTACCTGCTGCTCGCACTCGTTGAGACTGTCCACGGCCGACCGAATCTCGTCTTTTAACGAATCCTGCATCAACGGTTCATCCGGCTTAGTTTGACAATCGCCCTCATAAAAAGCAGGCGAATTTACGGGTAGGATGTTAATTATTCAATTTCTGTTTAACTAATACATATTATCATACACGAAACCTGCAATAATATAATTTTATTAACCAGTATAGCAATCAAAACCGGACTAATATTTTGATCAAATAAATACAATTATCGCTATTATCACAAAAGACATAATAGTATTCTTTTGATTTTAATCGTAAATCAAACGAAATTAGCTTTCCGGTAGACGCGGGGAATACTGGAATTAGACATTCAATCTCACTTTAATTGATCAAACCCGGGAAATGAAGAAATATCAAAATACGATTTTATGGCTGCTGGCAATCTTAATAACTTTGTCATCAGCTATCTACCAACGCAAGACTGGACCTACCTACTCGATTAACGGAGATGTTATACTCAATAATATAACCATCAACTATTCCCTGCCTCGCTCTCATGATACTGGTGTTGATGCAGAAATCCGGATAATGGCTCCCGATCCACAGATCGAAGGGGAATTCAACTACCGACGATATCGCAGCAATGACAAATGGACGAAAGTGCCTCTGCAACGGATTGGTAATGACCTACTGGCATCCATTCCCAATCAACCGGCGGCGGGTAAAGTGATGTATCGCATTAGTCTTGCGGATGGGCAATCTGAAACTGTACAACTCACCCGCGAACCGGTTATCATCCGGTTCAAAGGATCAGTGCCAGCCTTCATTCTGGTACCACATATCTTTTTCATGTTCTTTGCCATGTTGCTCTCCAACCGCAGTGGTCTCCAAGCCCTTGCCCGGGGTGGTAATCTATATAAATACGCTCTGTGGACTTCCGGATTATTGCTGGTCGGTGGTCTGATTCTCGGACCAATTGTGCAGAAATACGCTTTTGGCGCTTACTGGACTGGCTGGCCTTTTGGAAATGATCTTACCGATAATAAAACAATTGTTGCCTTCATCGCCTGGGCTTTGGCCATCTGGAAAAACAAAGATAGGATTAATCACCCCGGCTGGGTATTAGCAGCCAGTATTACCCTATTTCTGGTCTATATGATTCCACACAGTGTCCTTGGCTCGGAACTGGATTATACTGCTTTGGAACAATAATCAGTTAAATTTGATCATGACTTTTGAAATCAGTATCGTCCTGGTAATAATATTAATCACGGTGGTGCTCTTTGCTACTGAGTTGTTACCAATTGAAATAACTGCACTGGTCAGCCTGGGATTACTGCTACTGACGGGAGTACTGGAACCAGCCCAAGCATTTACCGGCTTTTCCAATCCGGCCGTAATTACCATTGCGTTACTGTTTGCTTTGAGTCATGCCCTCCAGAAAACCGGTGTTTTGGAATATTTTGTAAACTTCCTGAATAAACTGGCTCGTCAGTCAACCTCCCTGGGATTGATTGTATTCCTCTTTTCAATTGCTATCCTATCCGCTTTTATCAACAATACGGCAGTGGTGGCAATCTTCATTCCAATTGCGATCCAGATGGCACAGAAATATTCGATCAGTCCTTCTAAAATACTGATACCGCTCAGTTATGCTGCTATCATGGGTGGTACACTTACTCTGATTGGTACTTCCACCAATCTCCTGGTCAATTCAATAATGATCACTTCCACGGGTGAACCTGCCTTAGGAATGTTCGAATTCACCCGTTATGGGATAGTTATATTGTTGGTAGGAATGATCTATCTCGCTTTTATCGGTTATCGCATGCTGCCATCCCGCACCGTTACCGGCAGTTTGACACAAAATTACCATATGGGAAGCTATTTAACTGAAATAAAAATCACTCCCGAATCAACCCTGGCCGGTAAAACCTGCTTAGATCGTGCTATCAGTCAGAATTACGATGTAGTGGTATTGGATATCCTGCGTGATAATGAACGCCTTTCAACTAATATTCGTGATACCAAGCTCCTACCTGGCGACATTCTTTTCGTACGTGGAGCGGTTGAGAATTTGCTGCGACTTAAAAAAGTCGAAAAAGTCATGCTCCTGACAGATGAAAAACTGACCCATTTCGAGCTGACCCAACTCGATAACGTGCTGGTAGAATCCCTTTTGACCGACCAGTCGGACCTAGTTGGACGTAGCGTAATGGAGATCAATTTCCGGCGTCATTTCGGCTCCTTTGTGCTGGCTATCCGGCGGGAGGGTGCAATTTTACGGAGTAAGATCGCCCACATCGTTCTGAAAGCCTACGATACCCTACTGGTTTACGGCCCCCGGGAAAAAATACAGGAAATGGCTTCTACCGGTGATTTTATCGTATTACAGGAAATCGAAGCTAAATTGAGACGCCATCGCTTTTGGTGGTTAAGTATAATCGTATTACTGGGGGTGGTCTCCCTGGCAGCTATCGGTATATCGCCGATCATAACAAATGCTTTACTGGCGGTAATCATACTGCTGGTTGTGCGGGTCATAACACCCAATGAAGTGTATCATTCGATACACTGGCCGGTAATTATCTTGATCGCTTCATTAATCCCCCTGGGGATTGCAATCCAAACCAGCGGGACTGCCGACTGGATTGGTGGTAACATTTCCAATCTCATATCCAATATACCCGATTCAATGAAAGGCTATATCCTGCTAGGCGTTTTATACCTGATTACCGCCATATTAACCGAGTTTTCATCGAATGCCGCTGCTGCAATAATTATGGTGCCGATCGCAGTTAACGCAGCCGCCCAGATAGGTTTGATGCCACGGCCGTTTATTCTGGCAATCTGTTTTGCCGCCTCGGCCTCATTCGCTACTCCGGTTGGATATCAAACCAACCTAATGGTATATGGTCCCGGGGGTTATAAATTCACCGATTACCTGAAAATTGGTATACCCCTGGCTTTTATTTTATGGATTACCGCCACCCTGCTGATTCCGGTTCTATGGCCATTTACACCGGTATAAATTATGCGTTCAATCGAAGATTAAATCCTTATCATACTCACATCCGCAAGCTGAATTTCACCCGTTAGCCAGGGTTTGTTCAATCCGCTCGGTCCGTTCCAGTAAATCCAAGTATTCCTTCTCCAGACGTTCCTCGATCAACAGGGCCTGTTGAATGACTTGGTAATTACTTGTATTAGATGGATCCTTAATAATCTGAGTTTGTTCGACCAGATCTTTTTCCAGTACTTTCATTTCCCGGGTAAGTTTTTTATATTCATTCTCCAGCTTGCGCCGTTCTTTACGATCAGAAATCCGGGCTTGCTTGGCATTCTGATCGGTTGGGAATGATTCTTCGTCGCCTTTTATACTGGCACCAGACTCGCGGCCTGATTTCCAATAATAATAATCATAATTCCCTGAATATATTTTTATGCCACCTCCATGTATATCGATGGTGGTATTGGTGACGGTATTCAGAAAATGCCGGTCATGTGAAATACATATCAAGGTACCCTGATAATCCGCAAGAACCCGTTCCACCACATCCCGGGAAACCATGTCCAGATGATTGGTGGGCTCATCCAGCAAAAGCAGATGGGTTGGTTCTACCAGCATCCTGGCCAAAGCCAGGCGCGATTTTTCACCCCCCGAAAGGACTTTTACCAATTTATCGACAGTTTCACCAGGAAATAGAAAACCGCCCAAGTATCCGCGAATCTGCGAGATTGTCCACCCACCGGCAATACTTTCAATACTCGTATAAACCGTCTTATTCGGATCCAGTATTTCCAGTTGATGCTGGGCGAAATAAGCCCGTTTAACAGCGGCTCCAAAGTACAGTTGACCGGCGGTGATAGGCGTCTCTCCAGCCAACATTTTTAATAAAGTCGATTTACCGGCTCCGTTGCGGCCGACCAGACCGATTTTTTGTCCGCGCTCAATCGTCAAATCTAATTTATGGTAAACAACCAGATCATCGTATTGTTTGCGGACAGCCTTTAGATCAGCCACTTTTAACGGTGCGCGACCCGGCTGGGGAATGGAAAGCCGTAATTGTGGTTGGTCGTTAGTTGGGGCGGCAACCAGTTCCATTTTTTCCAATTGTTTGATCCGGCTTTGAACCTGGCGAGCTTTGGTATTTTTATAGCGAAAACGTTCGATAAAGCGTTCAGTTGAGGCGATCTTGCGTTGTTGGTTCCGGTAAGCCGCTTCCTGTTGTTCACGGCGTAACTGCTTCTGTTCACGATAGTAACTGTAATTACCTGAATAAAGAACAATCATGGCCTGATCAATCTCAACGATATGCGTGACCGCAGTATCCAGGAATGAACGATCATGACTGATCATCACCAGCCCACCCTTCCAGGCGGCCAGAAAGGTTTCCAGCCAAATGGTGGCATCCAGGTCAAGGTGATTGGTGGGCTCGTCCAAAAAAAGCATGTCCGGATCAAGTAATAAAATCCCCGCCAGCACTACCCGCATGCGCCAGCCTCCGGAAAAAACCTCAAGCGGCCGGTGGAATTGTTCCTTACTAAAACCAAGTCCGTTCAAGATTCGAGCCGCTCGATCCTCCAGGCTCCACCCTTCCATCCGTTCATAATCTTCCTGGAGATTGCTGAGCCGGTTGAGAAGTTTTTGGTTGTCCGGCTCAACGGCCACCTGCTGTGACACGGTATATATTTTTTCTTCGAGCTCAGCAACCATCGGATAGGCCTGCATTACTTCTTCTAAAATTGAGCGATCCGAACCTGGTATAATATCTTGTGGCAAATACCCGATAACCGTCCCCTTATCTACCAGAACATTGCCACTATCCACTGATTCTTCACCCAGCATCAGGCGTAGTAAAGTGGTTTTTCCGGAACCGTTGGGGCCGACTAGACCGATTCGCATACCCGGTTTTATAATCAGGCTGGTATTGTCGAATAATACTTTATCCGGAAATTCTTTTGATATTCCTTCCAGCCGGATCATTGGCCACCTAACTCAGTAATTGCCCTTCAACATACGAACCCAAATCCCTGATAATCTTTACTGTTTGAATAGTATTGGTTAGGGCTTGATTGGATTCTACTTTGATACACATATAATTAGGTGTCATTCCCGTGAATAGCCCCTGTGTATCGGTAGTTTCGAATAATACTAGTTGCTCCCTGCCAATATAGTTTTGGATATATTTTCGCTTCTTTTTAGTGCCCAGTTCACGAAGGATAACAGCGCGCTTTTTCTTTACCTGAAAATCCACCTGGCCCGGCAGCTTGGATGCTTTGGTACCATACCGTTCGGAGTATCGAAAAATATGTAAGTATGTAAATGGTAATTCCTGAATTGCAGAAATAGTCTGTTGAAATTCGTCTTCTGTCTCGCCGGGGAAACCAGCGATCAGATCGGTACCCCAAGCAATGTCAGGAGCGATCTTAGCTATCCTTTCCGCCAGCCCGTAATAATCTTGCAGTAAATATTTCCGGCGCATACGCCTTAATACTTCCGGTGAACCGCTCTGCAAGGGAATGTGCAAATGAGGGCAGATATTATCGCGCTCAACGACCAGTTCAAGCAATCTGTCCGATACTGTATTAGGCTCAATGGAACTGACCCGGATACGTTCCAAGCCCGCGACGGAGCTCAATCCGTCCAGCAAATCGGCCAGTTGCCGATCATCTTCATGCCAGGTGCCCACATTGATCCCGGTAAGAATCAATTCACGATACCCCTTCTCAACCAGGCTGCGTGCTTCGTTCATGCAATCATAAAAAGGCCGACTGCGAGCCTTACCACGGGCAAATGGAATAATACAGTAGGAACAATAATAATCACAGCCTTCCTGAATTTTAAGATAAGCCCGCGTCCGTCCAGTGGTAGAAATAAACGGTGATTCGTGATAGCTATTAATATCCCCAATATCATTCACATATACCAGTGGTTCAGCGTGATTTCCCGATTCTAATTCCTTCAGAAATTGGAGCAGGTGATATTTCTCATTCGTACCAAGTACCATATCTATTCCATCGATTGCCGACAGCTCTTCCGGCCGGATCTGAGCATAACAGCCCATGGCAACGATTCTTCCCCGGGGGGAGGCCTTAATGGCATTGCGAATCATCTGTCTGCTTTTGCTATCTGCTTTATCGGTAACTGTACAGGTATTGATAACGATAAGGTCCGCTGCCTCACGAAAGGGCACGATTTTATAACCTTGCGATTTAAAATCAGCCGCAATTGCATCAGTTTCCGCCTGATTCAGTTTACAACCCAAGGTATGGAAACTAACGGTTTTAATAGGTGTTTGTCTGTTCATGGTCATTAAAATAGAGGTGGAAATTTCGCTTGTTACTTAATCTAATACAAGCCAACGATTATTAACAATTCTTAACGAAATTACTCGAGTTTATATCAAGATGATGATTAATAAATCGATTCAATTTTTAAATATATTTTATTAATTTTTTTAGTAAAGATGTATTGATAAGTCTATTATATTATACTACGTTTTAAGTATTGATAATAATTTCACAGGAGTAAAAATGCTGATCGGGCTAGAATTAAAACAAGCGCGCAGGGAATTGGGGCTGACACAAAAGGAACTGGCTAACGAACTGGATGTCAGTCTGCCCACGGTTGTGAATTGGGAATTGAGTAAATCAACACCACGCGGACAAAATCGTCAGAAATTGGAGGCTTTTTTCAACAAAATAAATGCCGAAGAAGAATTAATTTCTGAACAGATTTTTAACGCACTACAAGCTGTCTCGGACGAACTGGGTTTCGATGATCTTGGCGAAATGTTCAAAACGATCATCCGCAAACACAGTCTCGGCCTGCTAGATTTATAAGCCTATTTGCTAGTTAACGTCCAAGTTCCATCCCAATCTTTACCGGGGGAATTTTTCTTCATGTGCTCGCAGCGGGAAATATAGATTGCAGAGGGGTTTGTATTTCGACCTGGAAACATATCCTCAAGCGCTTCGGCTGCTTTGAATGCCTTGATTGCTTTGTTCCAATCCTGATCAAGATACAAGGCCTGCGCCGCGTGGAAGGCTGCTACCGCCGCCACCAGATTCTGATCCAGCTTATCCTTTTCAGATAATAATTCATACACTTTGACCGGCACACTTTTGCCCTTAACCCGCACATAGTCAAGGAAACGCCATTCGAATTTATCCTTAACAGCCGCATAAGTCGTATCCAAGACTTGGATATACACACCATATTGTTTCGCGGAAGCCTCTAATCGTGAGGCAATATTTACCGTATCGCCCATCATCGTATAATTCATCCGCATGGTCGAGCCCATATTACCGGTTACAATATTACCCGATCCCAGCCCGATGCGGTGCTGCATATTGTGCACAATTTCCGGCCAGCCTTCTTCCGACTTCCACTTGGCGCGCAATACAACCAGTTCCTTCTCCATCTCGAGCGCCGTCATGCAAGCCTGGTATTCATGATCTTCAACCGGCATAGGTGAACCATAAAAAGCAACAATCGAATCACCAACATACTTATCAAGAGTGCCCTGGCGGTTGAGCAAAACAGAGGTCATTTCAGTTAAATATTCGTTCATCAGGCTGACCATCTTGGTCGGTTCCAGCACTTCGGAAAACGAAGAAAAGCTCTGGATATCGGAGAAAAAGGCCGTGTGATATCCGGCATTACCACCCAGCTTGGGTTCCTGCTTATTCTCGTACATCTGGTCTATCAATTCAGGGGAAATGTAGGTACCAAAGGTGGCTTTTAAAAATCGTTTATCTTTTTCGGACACCAGGAAATTATACAGGAAAACGCCGAGATAAGTGCTGCCGATGGCGATCACCGGACGTACAATTTCCCACATTATCAGTCCGGTCAAGAAGCGATTATAAGCAAATACAATCCAAGCCAGGACGGCAATAATCGGAATAATCATGGAGATTAGTGGACGCGTAATAATCAGAGAAACCAGCACTCCAATCAACAGACAAATGGCCATAATCACCCAGAAATTAGCTTGTTTATCCGCCAACCGGATGAATTCATTATTCAAAATACTATGCATGACATTGGCATGGATCTCAACCCCAGCGAAAGTTTCCTGAACCGGTGTGTTACGTAAATCCATCAAGCCTGGTAGCGATGAACCAACGATCGCAACCCGGTCCTGCCAGTATTCCGGTGGCAGCATCTCCGGATCGAAGCAATACAGGTAAGGCAAATAATAGAATGTCTTAAAAAAACCATAATAATTAACAAAGATACGACCCTGCTCATCGATCGGCAGTTCCCGGATAATTTCGCCGGCCTGGTTGGTCAAAGTCAGGATCAGTTTGTCAAAATCATAGGAGAAGCCATCCAGAGGAACACCAAGGATATCCATGGCCGCCGCCATCACCAGCGATGGGTAAACATGTTGCGGGCCTTCAAAAAAGATTGCGGTAGGTGCGCGCCGGATTATACCATCTTCATCCTGGGGGAAATTGGCGCTGCCGGACCGCTGGGCAGCGGACATAAGCTCGAAGTGGGTATTCCCGATGCGCTCAGCCCGGGGCAGTTGCTGCGCCTGCTCCAGGGGAATATCCAGAATATGCCGGCTGGGATCAAACCCTTCCGGTTCGCTATCCATGGGATATAGGAATGTATTGCTGTCGGCAGCCTCAAAAACCAGGGCGTGATAGGTTCTGCCACTGGATGCCGTGGACTGGACAAAGCGCTGAGGGTCGTGGGAAAGCAGAAACTGTTCACTGATAGCTGTCAGATTCTCGGTTTGTGGAGGATTCTCCGTGACCAGGGCGTTGACTAATTCATAATCATATGAATTTTCAGCATCAAAGATCATATCAAACAGGATCGCTTTAGGATTACCGGAGGTAATCACATCAATTAGCTGGCCGTGGTAGGCGTGAGGCCAGTCTTTGTAATTCCCGAGACCCTCAACCGAACTCAAATCAATATCAACGATGACAATATCATCGATGGAAGCCTCTTCGCTACCGGAGACCCTGGCTTTCAGGCGCGAATCATAGGAGCGGAATTCATACCCGTCCAAAACGGGCGAAAGGAAGAAACCATCCAGATTAGTGCCAATGGCAATCACTAATCCCACAAATAAACCGATCAGGGCACCAATGCCCGTTCTTTTTAACCAATCAGGCATGACGTCCCCTAATTAATTGTATGTTTAAATATTATTCCAATCCGTCCAGTTCTTTATTCCACTGAACAAATTCGTCGGCAGCATCTACCGTTTTATCAAACTCAACCATGTTGTATTTCCCATCTTTCCGGACGTTGATCTGCATTCCTTCAACCAGCGTAATCCAATCTTCCAGGCTGACTTCATAGGGTCCGGCAACTTCGGTGGGTGCTTGAATTTCCTGCACTGGACCCAATTTGAACTTGGGCTTGCCACCGGGCTTGGTTTCCTGTTGTTCCTGTTCCGTATTTGAGGGTTGATTCACATCGACCTTGCCTTCATAAACCAGCACCGAACT
>DAOWAH010000015.1 GCA_030634675.1 Fidelibacterota bacterium | reverse complement strand
ATCAGTAACCGGCGCTACCGCAACTCCCACTCGAAAATACTCACTGCCCTCGGTCAAGCACATTGCTGTCATATAACCGCCACCGCTCCAGCCCCAGATGCCGATTCGGTCGGCATCAACATAAGGCAGCGATCGTAGGTATTTGACGCCCTCAATTTGATCGTGGACCAGCCAATTACCCAAATCACCATAAGTCAAATTTTTAAATGCCTTTCCCCTGCCACCGGTACCACGATTATCAATGGAAAAGCAGATATACCCCTGCTGACAAAGATACTGATGCCAAAGATAATTACGTCCTCCCCAACGATCAGTGACTACCTGCGATCCGGGTCCGCCATACCCGAAAATCACTACCGGGTATTTACTATTCGGGTCGAAATCGGCTGGTAGGGTTACTTTAGCATTTAAAACAGCTCGGCCATCGCTGGTGTTGACGGTAATCAATTCCGGGTAAGTCAAATTAAAATCGGTAAAAAGATCAACTTGCGAATCGACTAATACAGCTAATTCTCTGCCGGTGCTATCAACTAGATAAACCATTCCAGGGGTTGTTGTACTGGAGTAATGGTCAATAAAATAAGGACTGTCTTTTAATACTTTAACCTTATGATATCCGGAACTAGCAGTCAGGTTTTCCGGCTGGCCGCCGCCGAAGGGCACTGAATAGAATTGCTGTTCCAGCGGTGACTGCAGTTTACCGGTGAAATACACCCGACCGGCGTTTTCATCCAAAGCAATAATTTCAGTTACTTCCCATTTTCCATCAGTTAACTGCCTGATAAGCTCCCCACTTTCAGAATAATAATAAATATGTCTAAAACCGGAACGTTCCGAAGTCCATAAAAAACTTCCATCCTTTATAAACCGCCAGTCATCGGTTACATCCACCCAACAGGAATCACTTTCGGTGAGGATGACCTGGCAGTGACCGGATTTGGTATCGGCGATCAATACTTCCAATCTATTCTGGGAACGGTTGAGGCGCATGATCGCCAATCGCCCGGGTTGTTCCGTCCATTTGATTCGTGGAATATAGGTCTCATATTCGAGGGCTGTCTCGAGCCAGCGCGTCCTGCCGTTCTTAATCCGTACAACACCGATTTTAACAGTCGGATTAGTCTCCCCCACTTTCGGATAGCCGAATGATCTGGTGGTCGGATAGGTCGACATTTCATTGAATAATGTAAACCGTTTGACCATAGTTTGATCTTCGCGCCAGAAAGCGATGAATTTGCTGTCCGGTGACCAGCGATATCCATCTGCTGATCCGAATTCCTCTTCGTAGACCCAGCCGAACTGTCCATTGATAATATCATCGGATCCGTCTTTTGTCAATCGTCGTTCCCGTGCTTTATCGATATTAAAGCAGTACAGATCATTGTTGCGCACATAGGCAACCGACCTCCCATCCGGGGAAAATTTAGCATTACGCAGACTGGTATTCGAAAGGGATAAAGGAATTATGTTGCGATCAGACAGTTTAACCAGAAAATAAGTTCCATTTCGGGAATGCCGCCAGACCCGTTTCGCTGCACTTCTAATCAATAAGTAAGTACCAATAGAATTGATCTGATAGGATTCAATTTCAAGTTGTGCTCCATCAAATTCAAATTCGTCCACGGTATAATAAATGTCCTGTTGCTGCTGTTGAATATCATAGCGGTAAACATCATTTCGAATTGTGTCCTTATAAGCAAACAGGAACGCTTCTTCACCATTTAACCAGCAAATATTTTCTATGGCAACAGGATCATATTTTTCATGTAAAAAAATGTCTTCGAGCGAAATTTGATGTAATTGGCCAAATGCCATAGATAACCAGACCAGACTGATTAAATAAATATTTCTAAAGCGGGTATTTATTTCCAATCGATTAGTCCTTTTACATTGTTAAGCAGTTCCTTCATCATGTCTTCATTCAAGCGTCCGGTATTCACATTCCGGGGACTGGGATGGTAGGCTCCTATCAGAGTAATATTATTCGGCAGCGAATAGATTGAATTATGACTGAAACGGTAATCCTTCCTTTTGAGATCATACTCTTCCATCCAGATTTTGACACAGGTGTCGAAGGCAATTTTACCGAGCGCCAGGATGCATTCAATATTACGCAGGCTGGTAAATTCCTTACGAAACCAATTAAAACATTCTTTAAGTTCCAAGGCTGTCGGTTTGTCCTGGGGAGGAACACATTTCAGTACCGGCGTCATGTAAGCATTATTGAGGATCAAACCGTCATTAAGATGATCTGAATTCGACTGATTGGCAATACCGGCTTTGTACAGGCATTTCATCAGGAAATCGGCTGATTTATCACCGGTAAAAACACGGCCGGTGCGGTTGCCGCCATGCCGGGCAGGCGCCAGTCCCACAATCAACAATTGCCCCAATGGATCTCCATACCCCGGTACCGGTTTACCCCAGTAGACCCAGTCCAGGAACCGGCGTGTTTTTTCCCTGGCAACTTGTTCCCTGAATTCTACCAGCCGGGGACAGGCTGTACAGTGTAACAACTGTTTAGTATTAAAAGTAGTCATTTCTATTGCAATTCCCCTCAAATCTGATAATATTACTCCAGTTTGAAGTCATCTTAACAGGCAAGTTATTGCGCGATCAAATGGAAATCAAAGAATTATTATTTATTGATCCTTGTTCGTTGCTTAGACATTCAGAAGGCTATAAATTTGCCGGTTAATTTTATTTAATATTCAAAGGATATTCTAATGGGAATGATGACTCACATGCGCGACCGGATGCACTTTGTACTCTGGGCCTTGCTAATATTATTTTTGTTGAGTATGAGCATCGGCGGTTTAGTTGGCGGAGCAAATATTATCGATGAGTTGATGGGAAAAGTCGATCCCCGGAAAGCCATTGGCGTTGTTAATGGAACTAATCTTCCTCCCGATCAATTCATGCGCATGGTGAACGCGGAACTTGAACAGGCCCGCATGGAAGGAAGAGAAATTACCGATCAGCAAATCACCAGTATCCGCAACACAATTTGGGATCAGATGGTTAATGAAGTACTGATCAATGCCGTTTTAGAGGATCTGGATATAAGTGCCACCGACGAAGAAGTGATTTTCCATTTGCTGGAAAATCCACCGCCATTTCTCACCAGTTTGCCTGATTTCCAGACTGATGGCCAATTTGACCCGGCCAAATATCAGCAGGCGGTGTTGAATCCCCAGGGCGATGAATGGGTTAATATTGAACAGCATATGAAAAACGCCTACATTCCCAATCTGAAACTTGAACAGTTAATCAATTCCTCCGTAACCGTCACGCAAACAGAAGTAAAGGAAGAATTTATTAAACGCAATATCAATTATACGATTGCTGCGCTGCATGCTGTCAACACCAGTTTTAGCGGTGAAGATATAGAACCTACTGAGAAAGAAATTGAAACCAGATTTAAAAATAATATTGAGGATTATTATCTGGAAGAACGACGGCATTTACGCTATGTAAGCTGGGAAAAATCACCTTCACTAACTGATACAATGCGTACCTATGAAGATGCTTTGTCAGTTAAACTGCAAGCGGAGGCCGGAAATGATTTTACTGATCTGGCAAACAAGTATACCGAAGATCCCAGTAATACCATCACACCCGATTCCGGGCGGGGCGGTAATTTGGGCTGGTTCGCAAAAGGACAAATGGTAAAACCTTTTTCAGATGCTGCCTTTGCTGCTAAAACCGGCTCTATTGTCGGCCCGGTGTTATCCCGTTTTGGTTACCATGTGATTCATGTTATCGATCGTAGGGAACAGGATGGAAAAGAAGAAATCAATGCGGCTCATATTTTATTTAAAATTAATTTGGGCGCAAATACACGGGAAGAATTACGCCGCGCAGCCACCCTCTTCAGTTATGATGCCCAGGATTATGGATTCAGCGCCGCGCTCGATACGCATCAAATCACGACTAAGTTGGCTTTGAATCTTAAAGAAGAGACAATATTTATTCCCGGGTTAGGTCAATTTCGCAGCGCCGTTCGATTTGCCTTCAATGAGGTTATCGAAACCAGCTCAAACCCGCTGGAGAATGATCAATATTTTGCAGTTTTTAGTCTGGATAGTCTGATCACAGCCGGGACCCAGCCTCTGGATGATGTGCGCGAAACAATTGTCCGCGAATTAAAACGTGAAAAGCAACAGATTGCCGCGAAACAATTTATCGCTGAAATAAAATCTCAAGTCAATTCCGGAAGTGATTTCAGCGCTATCAAAGTAGATAACGATCAACTGGAAATTGTAACCGGCGAATCCCGCACCCTCAACCGGTCGTTTACTTCCTTAGGTCGCAGCAATTATATCACCGGTGCCTTGCTGAACTCCCAGCCGGGTGATCTATTAGGTCCTTTGAAAACAGCGCGGGGATATGCCTTAATCCGAGTCGAGGATATTGCCGCTTTGGATTCCATCCAGATCGAGATTCAATCCGCTGTCTTGAGAAATGAACTGATCGCCGGGAAACAACGCCAGCTATATACTGATTGGATTCAGGATTTGAAAGACAGGGCCGAGATTATTGACAATCGTAAATATTATTTCTGATACAGGCAACACCTGTCTACCTCAGGCTGACCCACAAGTCAGCCTTTTTTTTACCCGTCTATTCCCTACAAGTCGGGATACGGCGGGCAGGCCCGGATGCCCGGTCTTCGAGGCTGAAGCTACTCCCGGACTGAAGTTACCTATCCAATTTCCAATAATTTATTTTTGCCTATATGCAAAATAATCTGGCCTTCGTAAATTATTCCGGTCACTGGATTTTTTTAAGACATGCCACACGAAATTATTTATGGGCACCCCACAACCGATCAATAATAAATGACCGGGCATTCAATATTTTTCATACTAATAATTTCCAAATTTCTGTCTATCGATCAGGCAGAACAATTACAATCATCCTAAATAAAACAAGGGGAATTGCATGATTACCTTTAGTGCTAAACAGCTAAAAACACCACAGATGCAGCGTCCGGTCTATATGGTTACTGGCGGCATGTCCAAATTCGGACGAGCCTTCCCGGATATGCGAACGGAAGAGCTGGTGATCGATGCCTTTACGGAGGCCGCAGAATTCATCAACATGACACCGGCGGAGCTGAAGAAATATATTCACTCCTGCTATTACGGCCATTTTGCCGATCATTTTGGCGACCAGCTTCTGGGTGAGTCGGTGATACACGACCGGCTGGGACTCGATCCACTGGGCAACATCGGTATTAAAACCGGCGGTGCTACCGGTGGTTCAACACTCTGGGAAGCATTCAAAACAGTTGCTTCAGGCTATTCCGATTGTGTCCTGGCTATGGGCTGGGAACGAATGGATGAAGTTCCAACCGATGAAGGCAACAACTATATTTCCTGCGCGGCTGACAAGGACTGGGAAACTCCGCTTGGGCACATTTACACCGGCTATTACGCCGTCATGGCACAGAAATACTGGCAAGTCTTCGGTAAGGAAGAAGAATCTTTCCGCCGTACCATGGCCGAGATTGCCGTAAAAAACCGCGGTTATGCCCGGATGAATCCCCACGCCCAGGGTCCGATGGATATTACTATTGATGATGTTCTCAAATCACCAATTGTGGCCTATCCCCTACGGGCGTTAGACTGCTGCCTTATGAGCGTCGGAGCCGCTTGTGCTATCCTCTGCGATGAGAAAACAGCCTATGAATTAACCGATGATCCCCTCCTGGTTTACGTATCTGCCGGCAGTCATACACTACGGGTCGCCGATCGGCGCAACATGGACATTCCATTACTGCCCAATGAATCCCCGGATCAATACAAAGATTTGGGTAAACGCTTCCCCGGTGGTGATCGTTATCCCGGGTTTACCGGATTCCTGGCCGCACGAATGGCCGCCTACTACGGCTATCGCATGGCCGGAATCGTTGATCCCAATCTAGATTTCGACCTGGTCGAACTTCATGATGCATTCACCATCAGTGATATCCAGTCTTATGAAGATATCGGAATCCGGTTTTATGGCGAAGGACGCACTTACGTGGAGTCGGGTGAATGCTATCATACAAATCCACTGACCGGGCAGCCCGGACAACTGCCGGCAAATCTGTCCGGTGGGCTAATTGGCTGTATGCATGCTGTGGGAGCGACCGGTATCATGCAGGCAATTGAGATCGGCCAGCATATCTGGAACCGCTGGGCGGAAATGCATGGTGATCAGGCCAAATGGGACCGTTTTGAACGCCAGAAACCGGCTGACTGGACCGATCTGCAGGTGAAAGACGCCAAGCGTGGATTGGCCATCAGCCATGCCGGCGTTGGTTCACATGTAACGGCCACAATCCTGGTCCACCCGGATCATCAACTGGAAAGGAGCGGAAAATGAGTGACGCACGCGGAACTGTAAAGGTTGTAAATGGCAAGTATAAACCATCCGGTAATTTCCATTTCATTAATCCATCCACCCCGATCCGCGATGAACATGGGACGTTTCTGGGTGTCACCAATCCCAGGGACATCGTACATATTCACAGTTATGGTGGCGAAGCTCCTTTCTTCGAAGGATTAGGTCAGGGCAAACTCCTAGGTACGCGTTGCGATAATCCGGAGTGTCCGGCCCATGGATCGGTTTTCGTACCATTCCGGATTCATTGCCCCGACTGTCTATCCAAGAATTCAATCGTGGACATCACCACAACCGCCAAGAACGGCGCCACTGTGCATACTTTCATGATCACAGAACGGACTGGTGCTTTCAACACCCTGCCGAAACCGATTCGTTTTGTGAATGTGGAATTTGAAGGTGTCTGCACGATCCTCATGGGTAACCTGGCAGTTGGCGAACCAAAAATGGGAATGAAGGTCGTCCCAATCTTCCAGACCGCCAATCCATCATATACAATTCTGGATTTGGCGTGGGTTCCCCAGGGAACACCAGAATCGGACCTGCCGGAAGGATTTACATTCGGGTAAACAAATCATAAAGGATGCCATCCTTCCCAGGGATGGCATCCATCAGTATCACAGAAAAGCCTGGCACCTCAGAGGTGCCAGGCTTTTTTTCGCTTTAGATTTAATAAGTGTTAAATCCTACTCGCAATATAATTATTTATCGCTTTTCCAAATTCGTTTGGTTTAAACCCAAAGGGACCTAATTCGCCAGCATATTCGACCCGACCATCGATGCCGATTAAATACAAGCGGGTCGGCAAAGCGGCATAGGCTTTATTCACCCTGTCATCAATTTCATCCACATATGTTTTAATACCATATTTCAAGGCCTGCTCACAGTCACGAGCGACCTCCCGGCGTTCTTCAATGGTAGTCGGATCATTGATATTGGTCACTACTTTGGGGCTGTAAAATTTTATTAATAATTTAGAAATTCCTTTTCCTAACCACCAGCCATCTACCGGATGGGCTTCCCGGATATAAATTTTTATGAATTTCACTTGATCGCTAAATTTCCGGTACAAATCATGGAGACTTCCAGTCCCCTTAACATAGGGCGGTCAGGTGAAACTGCCGAAAACCAGAGCTACCGGTTTTTGACCGATGAAATCAGACAAGCAAATAGGATTTTCACCGGTGACATCATACAGTTCAAAGTCCGGCGCTACAGTGCCCGATTTTGGAGCCTTGGCTTCATGCTGTTTCTGCCAGGCATGCAGCCGCTTCAAATGTTGTCGTGTACTGGTCATAATTACTCAACAGAAATTAAATTATTACCAGCTTATTTTTACAGGTTATTTCAGGTATAAGTTTTTAGCATAGGAATGACCTACTATAAGAACTATTGGCAGTTCCTCATTAGCAATAAACTTACGGAAGATACAATTTCGTCAATTTCTCTGCCAGCTCCTTCACGGCGGGATCGCGGCGATTTGTCAGTATAATAATCGATAGTTGATCATCAGGGTAACGTAGGTAGGCATTGCGGAAACCACAGGTACTGCCGGTATGGTAGACCCGGTGGTAGCCCTGATAATCATCAATATACCAACCGAAACCATAGTCTTCCAAACCGGGTTTAAACGCCTGCTCCAGGGATTTCCGGGTCACGAGCCGATCGGTGTACAGGGCTTGATCCCATTTATACAGATCAAGCAAAGAAGTATAAATCCCACCATCGCCTAATACGGAACTAGTTATACTCTGATCGTTGAAAATTACAGAATCCCCGTTGACAATGTAGCCAAACGCCCGGTGCCTGACATTCGAAATACCTTTCTGGTAGGCCACTGTACCGCTCATGCCCAGCGGTTCGAAAATATTCTCTTCCAGAAAACTGGCAAATGACCTGCCAGACAGTTTTTCAACGATCATAGTCAGCACGGCATAACCGGAATTGCTGTACCGGTAATCGCTGCCTGGTACAAAATAGGTACTGTCCTGCTCCATCATCATGGTCAACACAACATAATCCAGAACAGGAACCGTTGCCGTGTCGGGAATCAGGTCTTCATAGGCAATTAAACCGGAAGTATGTTGCAAAAGGTGTTTTACCATCACGGTTATACCATATTCCGGAAAATCTGGGAAGATATCGGTGAGCGACGAAGTATAATCCAAAAGTCCACGCTCAACCAGGATCATAATACAAAATGCGGTGAATTGTTTAGTAACCGAAGCCAATCGAAAATTGGTTTGTGGAATTACCGGCGTAAGGTGCTCAAGGTCAGCCAGGCCGAATGTCTTTGCCAGTATTGGTTGGCCTTTGTGGATAACCATTACTGCCGCACCAGGCTGCTCGCCCTGGTAGTCGGCGAAAAGCTGTTCGACCTTGGAATTACGATCGGATGTGCAACTTATTAATAAAATAATTGCCGCAACGGACATTAAATTGTTTTTACTTTTCATGATGTCATCTCATCCATGGATATATAAGGGGAGAGGAAAGTGTTTCATAAACCAAAATCAAAGTTCAGATTTTCTCCTTACTCTTTTTTAGATAATGTCATTTTCTTCCTTCCCCGCCTCATAATCTTCGGTTTAACGACACCGATGGATAAGGTAACCGAGCATGGCATTTCTTTGCTCTTATTATTCATAGTTGCGATCAAAGTTCTTGAGGAGAAGGTATACTTTCAACAAATTGCTGCCACATTTCCATTACATTTTTTCCGAAGAATTTAGAAAATGACAATGAAAAAGATTCCCCCTTCTGGATTTCTAATATGAAGTCTTTGAATCTTAGTGAATCCGTCTCAACTAGATAGGTGACAAACATTTTTACTTGTTTATGGTACATAGGACCTGATAGGTTTTTTGATTCTCTTCGAAATGAACCAAAAACTTTACCCTCATCATTTGGAATAAAATGCCAACCATTTAATATATAATCAATTGCATCCTTATCCTCAATTCCTTCACCTCCGGCACCTGACACATAATCAGCAAATCCTTCATGAAACCACGACGGAATTTTTCTATATTTTACAAATCCCAATCGTAACCGGAAGTGAAGATGAGATAATTCATGCATTGTGGTTTCTTTATGTGTATCCAAACCCTTAAAATTGAAAGCGCTGGGTGCGATATATATATTACCTCTCAAAGATAGTCCTCTTATAGGATATAATGATTTTGCGGAAACAAATTCACCAAGGCTTTTTTGGGTATTACAAACGTACACTTTGAAAGATTTTGAAAATGGATTGAATTGTTTTTCCTCAATTGTTTTTAATGCGATGGGAAAATAGTCAGAAATTTTTTCCGCATATTTTTCAGCTCCAGGTTCGTACATCACTCTGCTATCGGTATGAGATATTAAAAAATGACTTTTTGATTTGAATAGCGCAATACCCACCGGGCTCTTGATTAAGAAAACAAGACCCAGAATGATCATAAAACCGATAATGCCTAAAATGATGATTTTTTTCTTTCTCACTCTATTTCTCGTTTTTAAAAACTATTATTTCTATACTACTGTTTCCTTAAAAACTATGGCTGTCCTATTTTCCTGGAGATACCAATGAGAAGTGGCAAGGTTGCATAATTGAACTTATCTTTACTGGTTATGCTGGTCCCGGCAAAATAAGCCTGCACCGGCCTGGTAAATGAACGGAAGATTCCCACGCGCATATTGATAGCCCATTTCCTTCCAATAGCAACGTTGAATATTAATCCAGCATCAAGTCCCAGAGTGTGCTGATTTTTAACAGTTACGCCTTCTGTTTGGGTGAAGATATGGTGGAAAGAATAACCCAGACCGGCAAAACCATCTATGATGAAACGGCTGTTTCTGAAATTTACCAGTTCATATGTTCTGTTAACTAAAACTGGCAGGGTAAAATAAATACCGCCACCGAAGTCAGCCATGATTTCCGCACCGGTTAACAACTCATAATTATAAGAGCTGGGGGTGGTATGGTTTCCGGTTAAGTACAGGCTGAGACCAAATGGATAAGCACGTTCTCGCAACACCCCTGCACCAAAGGGAAAATTCATTCCGAGGTTTAATCCTAACTTGTTAATAAATACTGGATTTTCTTCATTTATTGCTGGTATATATTGAGAGTGAATTGTTGTAATTACTAATAATATTGCGAGTAGACCATTGTTAAAACATTTCATGCTATTTAATCCCTAATAGCGCGGATAATGTTGTAAAGTGCGAAATGCGGTACGCTGTGATCTTCGTGGGTGTCGATTTCGTTATCGCTCCCAAAGCTGGCTATTACCAGGTTATACTCGGGAATAATGAACAGTTTCTGTCCGCCATAGCCGCTACCGAAATAATTGCCATCCCCATCAATCAGAAATCCCGGAATACCTGCATGAGGTATCAACCACCAATAAAAGCCATAATGATGTCCCTGCTTGGTATCGATCCATTTTTTGGTTGAGAGTTCCATCCAGTTTTCAGGCAGAATTTGCTCACCATTCCAGACACCGTTATTCAGACACAACAGACCGATTTTGGCCATATCACGGTTAGTTTGGTGTAGGCCGCCATCAGCGCGTATAAACCCATCCGATTGGTGTTCCCAGGAATAATTTTGGATGCCGAGTTTTTCAAACAAATAGGTATCGGCATAAATTTCAAAATTAAAACCACTGGCATTACGAACCGCCCCTGCTGCCAGGGTTGGCATGCTACTGTAGAAAAATTTCTCGCCCGGTTTATTTTTTATAGGTCGGCTGAGAATAAAGCGCATGGAATTGGAGGAATGGTCCATTGTATATGCATCACTGCCTGAATCACCACCTATTCCTTCTTTCCAGCGCAATCCATCCGTCATAGTCAGTGCATGCCGCAATAAAATTTTCCTTTTTTTGGGTTGATCTTCGAAGATATCTGCTTCATCGGGGAAAAGCTCATACAATGGTTGATTATGACTGGTAATGAATCCTTCCTGAACTGCCGTTCCTACGATGAGAGAAATCACACTTTTAGTGACCGAAGCCAGGCGATGGAGGTAATTGATATCATGGCCTTCTTCAAAGTATTCTTCGAAAACCAGGTATCCATTGCGTATGATAACCAGACTGTGAATTTCATCAAAATCACCATTCCGAATTTCCCAGGTAAGGCGGGCGATCTCAGCGGGATCAATACCTTGTTCGGCCAGTGAAGATACCGACAAGCCATCGCCGGTAAGGGTGGGGACGGGAGGATCATCAAATTCCCGGTCGGTGGTCGTGAGATCCTGGCAACCAATGAATAGAATACTTAGAAGCAGCAAAATCCGGCGATTAGTAGTGTTAAATACCGACAATTTTATTCTTACAATTATCTTCAGCAACCTTCTCTTTGAAACCGGATTGTGCTACGATTAATAGTTAATTCTCTCAAGAGTGGTTCTCCGCCAAAGTAGTAACTCATCTTCTTTACAGTTTTGATTTCTGATTCATTTAAACCAGTGTAGGATAAATCAGGGAACAGTACAGCTTGTCGCCAAGATATTAAACCACCCTTTAGAATATAGATTTCGAAAACACCTTTTTTACGTAACCATGAAAGAATCCCAAGAGGTATATTATCTGAATCATCATAGATTACTATTTTTTTTGTTAAATTATCTTTTAAGTCAGGTAAAAGTGTTTGATTAAGATTCCTTGAAAATGGAATATGATATTTTTCATAATCCTTAATAGATCTAATATCTAAAATCGTATAATCCTTTTTCTTCTCCATGATCCAATCAGCCAATTTATGCACACCAAGTTTTTGGATCTTATAACCATCAAAAACTTGTTCTTCAATGGAATCTTGGATTGAGGCTAGATGATAATAAGACTTACTGGTTAGTGTAGCAAATAAAGCGAATAATATAGCGGTTAGGACTAGCGTCTTATTCATTGTAAATGGTTTTAATGATTGGAAATGTTTTTTAATTACTATCCAGGTAGTATTATTCTCGAGAATCTCGGCACCGATAAATCCAGCACTGGCTATTAGAATCACTACTAATATTATGATTCCCTGTGATGTATGGAAAAACTGTGCCACGGTAACTGGTCCCAGTGAAGTTGCGTAGAAAAACCGATTGAGGAAGGGAAAAAACTCAGAGAAAATAAATATCCCCACAAATATTCCTATCAAGGTGAATAATCCATCCAGTTTCCCAGTTGCCAATGCAACACAAGATGTGCCTGGGCATAGACCCGATATGACAAATCCGAATCCAAAAATCAATCCTCCTGTAAGTTGCGGAATAACATAGGTTGGATTTAGATAAACCAAAGATAGATCTAAAATCCCAAGCCATGTCAGCCAATATAAGCCTAATGTGGCAGTTACAATCGCCGTAAACATGACTTTAAACACAGTAAGGTCAGTAAGATAAAACTGGGCTGCTAGCTTTCTTGAGTTTCCTAGACCACCTTGCTCAAGGAAAAATCCGAAGGCAATCCCGATCATAAAAGCAATGATCAGACTGAAATTGTCACTGAAAAATCCGAATTGATAAAAAGGCGCCATTATGTCCACAGCTTTCGCACAAAAATGGATAAAGCATAAGCTCCCGCAAAGACTGAGAGCATGAATATCCAACTCCCTAGACTCAATAATGATCCACCGGTTAACGCTTGGCCGCTGGTACAACCACGGGCGAGTTTGGCTGCAAATCCCATGAGTATTCCACCAGCAAGAGCGAAGATTAATCTATTACCGGTTGAAATTCTGGGACCTTTTAAAACCTCCCTTTTCACCCGATTTGTCATGAATCCTGACAAGAATCCCCCGACAAATATTCCCAAGATTTCAAAAACCAGCCAATCTTTCCAGGGGGAGCCGGTTTCATTGTCCAAATGAGCTTGAAATACATCATTCGCTTGGGCATGATCAGGGGATATGGCGCTTACAGCGATGGATGCCAGTGTTGTAAAACCACCGGAGGCACCAAGCCCCCGACCCATTAGGACAAATGTTAATAATAAAGTCAGCCCAAGACCAATCCCTGCTAAATAAGGATTCATGTAAGGCTTAGGAGTTTTTGTTGAGTGAAGATTTTCCATGCCGAAAATTATTATTTAAACCACCCTCTTTTCACCGGACCTGTGACAGGAAAATCAGGATGGGCGCTCCAGTCTTCAAATGAGCCGTCATAGAATTTGACGGTGTAACCTAAATGCTTGGCCGCTACATAGACGGGGCTAGCCCAAATACCAGTTCCGCAATAAGTGATTATAGTGGAACTCACCTTTATCCCGGCTTCCATAAATCTTTTTTCTAATTCTGTATCGGATAAAAACAGATGAGGTGATTCTTTTTGTGTCAATTCATAAAATGGGATATTGACCGCTCCAGTAATATGTCCAACCTTCCGTGATTTATGATCCTTTTCCTCTCCACTGTATTGTTCCTCTGGGCGCGCATCAATAATGACTATATCGGATGTTCGCAAATTCTGAAATACCCAATCAGCCCCAACCAGTAGATCTTCTTTAAGATTAGCGCTAATATTGCTACTTTTTGTATTTGAAACGTCTGCAGAGGTTGGTCGATTCTCAGTTATCCACGATGTCAAACCGCCGTTTAAGATATGGGTATTCTCTCCTAAACCAAAATAGTCTACTGTTAGAAATAGTCGCGAGGCTGATGGTATCAGCATCTCATTTCCGTAATAAATCACGATCAAGGATTTTTCATTTATGCCTAATGATCCAAAGATTGAATCGAGTTTAGTTGCTGAGGGGATTTCATCAGATAGATTATCTTTTGATTTTCTTTCGATGAGTCCGCGGAGTGAGATGTAGTTCGCACCTGGAATGTGTTTTTCATCATAGGCACCCCGTCGATCAATATGTAATAATACCAAGGATGGATTATCCAACTGTTCGCTGAGCCATTCTGTAGAGACTAGGAGAGGAATTTTAGTTGGCGGATTGCCCTGTGAGATATTCACAATCAATAGAATCGATAGAGAGAGAAGTTTGAAGCTTAGTGTAAATTGTTTCAAATTATACATGTTATATTTCCTCAAATTTGTTTTATTCTAAAGTGCTCTTCTACTAAAAAAAAGTACATCTTATTCTATTGATTCTTCAACTATTCACAACATTCGGTATCATCATTGGTATTCCTGTAAGTTTCCTGTACAGCATCCACCAGTAGTTCAAAATGACGGATTACATCCTCGCGTTTTTCTTTGGGTAACTTATCAAATACAGATTCATAAAACTCGTCAGCTTCACTATTAATCCTCGAGCAATTCTTTTGACCAGCACTTGATAAAGAAAGCAACGTATATCTTCTATCGTCCGGATTAGCTTGTCTTTCAACTAATCCTCGTTTAACCAGGTTATCTACTGTGCGACTAAGTGTACTTTTATCCAACTCTAAATTATTCGCAATTTGACCTGTTGTAGTTTTTTCAGATTCTTCAATATCCAATAATGCATGACATTGTGCGAGAGTTACCCCAATACAACAACTGGCACCCTGGAGACTCAGTTGACGTTCAAATTGTCTGAGTAACTTCCTGAAAGCTCTTATATCTGAACTACCCATAACTTTTTTCCAATCATGATATCAATAAATATAGGTGTACTATACATCCGTTGTATATTACATCTAATATAATTATAATGCCAGTAAAACTTAAATTAAAAGCCTGAACAATTGATTCCGTTAGGTTGAGGTCACTCTAATTTTCTGTATGCTTAATCAGCGCTTCCAGATAGCGTGATTTCACCTGCTGATTCGCAAGGACCTGTTTGAACGGCGGAAGTTTCAGAATTACGCCTAATACTCCTGCCATGGCTCGATGACTCCATAAGACCTGATTGTCAAAAATCAGGTTCTGCAACTTACCCCGTTCAATAGCCATTAACACCGTCCTGTGTGTTCCATTCAAGGGGGTAATAACTCTGCTCGGCCGAGATTTCAAGTGAATACTGTCCTTTGAGCAAGTTCTAACGCAAACACCGCATCCCAGACAGATATCTTCATTCAACTTCGCCACTTTCATTTTAGGTTTGACTGGGTCGTTCGATGAAACCAAAGTCATTGCTTCTACCGGGCAGGCATTCACACACTTGCCACAGCCATTGCAATCAAATACGGTCACAACCGGGATATAGTTGGTTGTATGGACGGGATTCAGAATTGCAAAACGCCGGGCGACAATCATAGCCTCGCAGCAACATCCACAGCAGTTGCAAATGAAATTAACTTCCCCTCTTACATTTTCACCGAACTGAACCAGGTTGTGCTCATAAGCTACCTGCAATAAATCAAGGCATTCTTCCTCCTCAATCGAACGGGCGCAGTCGTGCTTAATAAGCGAAGCGGCGGTGGTGTTAAATGTCAGGCATATTTCCTGCGGCGCTTCACAGGCTCTACCTACGT
>DAOWAH010000074.1 GCA_030634675.1 Fidelibacterota bacterium | reverse complement strand
TTGGATCCTATATTCCGGCAGAAAAGGCAACTATTGGTATCGTTGATAAATTATTTACTCGGGTAGGTGCCAGTGACAATCTGGCTGGTGGCGAGAGTACTTTTCTGGTAGAGATGAATGAAGCAGCTAATATTCTGAACAATGCAACCGGGCGCAGCCTGATAATCCTGGATGAAATCGGAAGGGGAACAGCTACTTTTGATGGTCTTTCTCTGGCCTGGGCGATCACAGAATACCTGCATAATTCACCGGGGATAACTGCTCGGACTCTGTTTGCCACCCATTACCATGAATTAACGGAACTGGAGCATACTCTTGAGCGGTTGGAAAACCATCATGCCGCTGTAGAGGAATTTGGCGAACGGATCGTATTTTTAAGGAAGATTTTACCCGGTCCTGGGGATAAAAGCTATGGAATTCATGTTGCTAGAATGGCTGGATTGCCCCAGACTGTTTTGCGCAGAGCAACTGAAATATTAAATCATCATCTGGAGCAGGAATATAACACGGGAACTAAATCAGCTATACCAGCGTCCCAACAGTTATCATTTTTTAAGGAGCAGGAAAGTGCCCTTAAAAAGGACTTAATGGAGCTGGATGTAAACAATATGACGCCCTTGAAAGCCCTCGCTATGTTGGATGAATTGAAAGCAAAACATGGGCTGTAAGACCAGATCACTATTCATTAAAAGCCTAGTTTATCTTTTAATAATGATGCCAGGCTTTGTGTCAGCCGAAACCTTCTGGGTACGTAACGGTTGGCAGTCTTTTCGGAATGTAGCTGATGCCCATACGATTGCCTTAGGAGGTGCACGGGTAACAGGTACTGCGGGTGTTGTCAATGTGGGAAATCCGGCTTTGATTGGAATTAAGGAGCATAACCGGATATCATATACTCATCAAAATCGTTTTGCCGGAATTATTAACAGCGATTTACTGGCTTTTGAACTGCCGCTTTTGGATCGATTACCAATTGGTATCGTATTATTACAAGAGAGTGTAAATCATATCCCCAATACCACTGGTTTGCTTTTAGATTGGGGGGCTGATGGTTTACCCGGAACGAGAGATCTGGGAGAAAACAATGGTATTCTGGATGAGGGCGAGCGGCTTAATGAAGATCAGTTGAGTTTTTTTAATCAGCGTCAATTGGGATTCCAACTTAGCACAGCCTGGAGCTGGAAACGTAATACCTTCGGGCTTGCTTTGAAAGGATTGCATCATCAACTGGGGAAAAATCAGGGTAATGGATTCGGTATTGAGGTTGGGATAATCCGTACTTTGTGGCCGGGCGCTCAGGTTGGCTTGGCTATTCACGATATTCTGTCATCATGGATGATTTGGGACTCAGGAACAGTCGAAAGGACGGCGCCCTCACTTCAGGTAGGTCTGTCTCAGGGTCGCGTTTGGGCTGCCCGGGCACTTTCAATTCGACTATACTGCGATGCCCGTCTATCCGCCGATCAGTCGGTGGATATACAATTCAAGTTTGGCGCTTCGGCAATTACTCTGAGTTATGGCATGGAATTAATATTTAAGGAAAAATTCCAATTGAAATTCGGCCACGATGACATAGGTTTATCTTCTGCCGGGATCGGTTTAGTGTGGGAAAAATTTGGTTTTGACTATGCCTACCGGATGGAACCACGGAGCTCTCAACTTGGGTCAAGCCATTACCTGACATTCGCTGTAGATCCAGCTTGGCTGAGGCAAATTGGCACGACTTTTTAATTGCCCGGATAACCATTTAATAAATCAATCGGTTATATTGGATACAATATAATTTACTTGTAAACTTTAAGGTTGGATTCGAATTGAAATTATGATAATCAGTATGACAGGCTATGGAAGAGGCAGCGCCCAGTCCTCGGAAAACATGGTGACAGCGGAAATTAAAGTGCTTAATTCGCGCTACCTAGAGGTAAAACTCAGGGGGATTGAATTATCAACCGAGCTTGAGCTGAAAATAAGGGAGCGGTTACGCACCAGCCTTACTCGCGGTAGTGTCAGTATGACTCTGGCTCTGGAGGATGAAGCAGGAAGGACTTCGCAACCAGTATTCAATAAGGAAAGATTTGAGGCTATAGATAAAATATTGTCAGATATTCAACGCGAATACGGTCGCCATCTTGATTTAAGCGATATTATTACCGGGGCTGATCTGTTCGCCGAGACAGATACAAAAGAATTGAGCAACCGTGTAATATTTATAGCTCTGGACAAAGCCTTGAAACAGGTTCAATCCATGCGATTAAAAGAGGGGCAAGCGCTTCAAAATGATATGGTTGAGAGATTGCAATCATTGGAGAATTTGGTTACTGAGATTGAAACTATCAGTTTAAATTCGACGGTTAACCGTAAAGAACAGTTAGAAGCACGCCTCAAAGATTTAATTGGCAATCTGAAGCTGGATGAAAATCGTATTTATCAAGAAATTGCAATCTTGGCCGATAAATATGATATTACCGAAGAAATCACCAGGTGCCGTAGCCATTTTAAGCAGTTCCAATCGCTGTTGGAAGTTGATGAACCGGTGGGTAAAAGATTTAATTTTCTACTCCAGGAAATTGGTCGGGAAATTAACACAATCGGGTCTAAATCAAACCAACCTGCAGTGACAAAGCTTGTGATTGATATGAAAGACCAGGTTGAGAAAATGCGCGAACAAGTGCAGAACGTATTATGAAAAATTTCATAGCCATATCAGCACCTTCAGGAGCTGGTAAAACCACTATCTGCCGTGAATTACAAAACCGTATCCCGGAGGTTAAATTCTCGCTATCTTACACAACTCGTCCAAAACGTTCAATCGAGACAGATGGAGTGGATTATTGTTTTATATCTGATGAAAAATTCAAGTCCATGATTGCTGCTGTTGAATTTGCTGAATTTGAGGAAGTCCACGGATATTATTATGGTACTCCTAAAAAAATTCTTGAAAATACTTTAGCAGCTAATCAGAAGATGTTGTTTGAAGTTGATGTGAAAGGGGCTATGGCACTCCAACAATTGTATCCTGATAATACCACAACAGTTTTTATTATGCCACCGGATATAGACACGCTTATAAAGCGATTGAAAAACCGTGGAACAGATGACGATACTAGTATCAAGAGGAGATTGGAACGTATAGCGATCGAAATGAAATATCAGGATCGCTTTGACTATAACATTATTAATGATGACATTGATCGTGCCACGCAAGAATTAATAAAAATAATATCATAGAAAAAGGAGTTATTATGGCAGTAGAGCCGATTTCGATTAGACAGATGGAAAAACAAACCGCCGATATTTACGAGGCTGTCGCAATCATGACCCAGCGTGCCCGGCAGATTGCTCAGAATAGAGCTGCCGAGAAGATGCTGGATGATATGGAGGAATTCAACAGCGACAGTATGGATTTTATGGTTGAAGAGGATAACCAGACCTATGAGGAACAAGAAAAACCTACCACTCAGGCAATTAATGAATTCATGGAAGGGGATCTATCCTGGAGAAATCTTTCTGACGAATAAACAACTGACTTAAAAGCAATGACCTCAAATAACGGCAATATAGTCCAGCGATATCTTCGGCAAAACAGGCAATTGTATGGTGATGAAATATATCTATCATTTGATGCGGTGCAGCCTGAAGTGATTGTAGGCTCCGAGTCGCTTACGGAATTTGAAGAAAGCATCCACGATTGTACTAGCTGTTCTTTGGGGGAACGCCGCACTAATTTTGTTTTTGGTGTGGGAGACCCGAATGCGGACCTAGTCTGTGTTGGTGAAGCGCCTGGTGCCGATGAAGACGCTCAAGGTTTACCTTTCGTAGGAAGAGCAGGTAAACTACTCGATAAAATCCTGGCTTCTATTAATCTCAGCCGGAACAATAATGTCTATATCTGTAATGTCCTAAAATGCCGTCCCCCCAACAATCGTGATCCACTGGCTTCAGAAGTTGAACAATGTGAACCATATTTAATCCGACAACTGGATTTGATTAAACCAAAACTGGTTGTTGCATTGGGTCGTGTAGCAGCAAAAACACTATTAAAATTGGATTCTAATATTGCTTTGAAGGATTTGCGCAATAAGCAGCATGATTATTATGGTACTAAACTAATTGTGACTTATCATCCAGCAGCTCTCTTGCGAAGTGACCGTTTTAAGCGTCCGACGTGGGAAGATTTTAAATGGATCCGAAGTATTTTGAATACCGAAGATTAACATGGCGGAGAAACCAGAACAGGGCGTTCGTTTAAATGTGCAGCCACATTCCATGGAGGCCGAACAGGCCGTCCTGGGATCTATGCTGACTAGTAAGGAAGCAGTTAGCAAAGTACTTCAGTGGTTGGAGTTTGATCATTTTTACAAAGAGGACCATATTCAAATTTTTCACTGTATGGTTGAATTATTCGAGGGTGGCGAACCGATAGATACAGTGTCACTGGTCGACCGATTAAAGAAAAACAAGCAACTGGAAGCCGTCGGAGGAGCCTATTATATTACTGGACTGGTGGAAAGTGTTCCAACCGTCGCCAATGTGGAGCTTTATTCTAAGATAGTTTTGGAAAAAGCGCTATTACGCCGTTTAATACTAATCTCACATGATTTGGCGAAAGAAGCCTATGATGACAGTCAGGATGTCGATGAGATTTTAGACCAGGCAGAACAAGCCATATTTAATATTTCTCAGAAGCGCTTACGGGGCGGTTTTAAACAAATTGAGCCAATCTTGCATGAAGCTTTCGAGCGTCTCGATAAGATTCATGCCCAGCCAGGATCGGTCACCGGTGTACCATCGGGACTGTTTGATCTTGATGAGATCACTTCAGGTTTCCAACCTGGTGAACTGATTATAGTTGCCGGTCGGCCGGGGATGGGTAAAACCTCGCTGGCCCTGACCATAGCCCGCAACGCCGCGGTTGATCATAATACATCGGTAGGTATATTCAGTTTGGAAATGGCCAATCACCAACTGGCATTGAGATTATTAACCGCTGAAGCTCGGGTTGACAGTCATCTCGTGCGAACCGGTAAATTACCCAAAGCTCAGTGGCAAAATCTCAGTATTGCAGTTGGTAACTTAGCTGAAGCTCCAATCATGCTGGATGATACGCCCGGAATCAGTGTCTTGGAGTTACGTGCAAAAGCACGACGGTTGTGTGCCGAGAAAAAGGTCGGCGTAATCGTGATAGATTATCTTCAATTGATGGCAGGTCCAAAAGGTTTGGATAGCCGGCAACAGGAGATATCAGTTATTTCCCGGTCAATGAAAGCATTAGCTAAGGAACTAGAAATTCCGGTGATTGCCCTGTCACAACTTTCAAGGGCAGTGGAAAATCGCAGTGATCACCGACCGCTACTTTCCGATTTACGTGAAAGCGGTGCCATCGAACAGGATGCTGACCTGGTTATTTTCCTATTTAGACCATACATTTATTCGAATGATGAAGAGGACCGGGGAAAGGCTCAAATTATTGTAGCCAAGCAGCGTAATGGTCCTACCGGTACAATAAATGTGACCTTTATTGATCGTTATGCCCGTTTTGAAAACTTGTCAGCTGTTGCCGATATGGAATCGGAAGTTCCGTTTTAATGCAAAATCCGCTGGCCAGCTTCGCTCCCCAATTGATCGGTGAATATCCCCGACCGTTTTTGGATTTATTCAAAAGGTTGAATCTCACCGATGTTGAAGAAGAAGAGGTCATAAAGGAAACATTATGGAAGGCTTATTATTTCAGTAATCATTACCATCAGGATCAAAAACGCAAGTCAGGTAGACCCTATTTTGATCATTGTTTGGCAGTAGCAAAAATTCTGGCATCCTGGAATATGGACCATATTACCGTCATGGGCGGTCTTTTACATGATACGGTTGAGGATACCGAGGTTACACTGGAAGAAATAGAGGAAAAATTTGGTAGCGATTTAGCCCGTCTGGTGGATGGCGTCACTAAATTGGGGGATATCAAATTTTCCAGTCGTAAAGAACAACAGACTGGAAATATCATGAAAATGCTCCTTTCTGTTGCCCGTGATCTGCGGGTAATTATTATCAAGTTTGCTGATCGTTTACATAACATGCAGACAATTCGGCATCTTTCCGATGGGAAACAGCGTCGGATCGCGGTTGAAACACGTGATATATATGCACCCCTCGCGCATCGGCTGGGTATGGCAGCTGTCAAATGGCAACTGGATGATCTGGTATTCAGTACGCTGAATCCGGAGATGTTTAAAGAAATTGATGTTAAGCTAAAAACCACATACAAGGAACGGACCAGATATATCAGGGAATTTTCGAGGCCGATTAAAGATGAATTGAGCAAGCATGATATAAAAGTCAAAATATATGGCAGACCAAAATCCCATGCATCGATCTATAAAAAAATGATTAATCGGGGAAAAGAATTTGAAGAAATTTTTGATATAATTGCGATTAGAGTCGTGGTAGATACGACTGATCAATGTTATCTGGCGATGGGTATTGTGCATCAATTGTTTACACCAATCCCGGAGCGATTCAAGGATTTCGTTGCCAGTCCCAAACTGAATGCTTATCAGTCTATCCATACTACCGTTGTCGGTCCCCGTGGCCGTAAAGTTGAAATTCAGATCAGGACCCATTCAATGGAGCAGACAGCGGAGATCGGTGTGGCGGCACATTGGCGTTACAAAGAGGGTGGAAATTATCAGACTGAGATTGATTCACATATGAAATGGTTGCGTGAACTAGTTGATATTTTACAAAGTGAATCGGCTGACCCCAGTGAATTTATGCATCTGCTGAAGATTGACCTGTTTAATGATATTATTTTTGTACTAACACCGGCAGGTGACTTGATCCAGTTGCCGGCCAAAGCTACTCCGGTAGATTTTGCTTTTCATGTACATACTGAAATTGGTTTGCACTGTATGGGTGCCAAAGTAAATAGAAAAATTGCTCCTTTGAATAGTGTGCTGAAAAATGGCGATACGGTAGAGATTATTACGAGTCAGAATCAAAGTCCTCACTATGGTTGGTTGCGTTTTGCAATAACATCTAAAGCGCGAAATAATATTAATCGATATTTACGCAAGCTCCGCTATGCCGAATCTGTTAAACTGGGTAATGAAATTCTTGAGAAAACCCTGCGGCGGCTGAAACGACTTGATCTAAGCAAAAAAATTCAAGAAGCTTTCGGTATTTTAGGATATAAAACACGCAATGACCTGATTGCCGCCATTGGGGATGGTACTTTGATGATTCGGGATATATTAAAAAAATTGTATCCGGCCGAAGAAACAAAAGTAATTATTGAAGATGAGAAATTTTCCGATGATGAAAGTTTCCTTAGATTGGCTCGAGGATCAG
>DAOWAH010000011.1 GCA_030634675.1 Fidelibacterota bacterium | reverse complement strand
GTGATATTAATGATTTATTTAATGCCTATCCTGTTGATATCGATGAATATGAGATAAATCAGTATTTGATTTCTGATATCCGTGGTCTGGGTATTAAGCTTGGCGGGAATCTACAATTATCCCGCTGGTTGCGTCTGGGAGGAACGATTAAACTACCTACCTACCTTACTGTAAATGAAACTTATTCCAGTGATGATTTAATCACGTTTGATGATGGATCAGATGATGGGGTGGAAGATAGCGGCCGATGGAAATATACGATGAAAACACCTTATTATTTTGATGGTGGTGTCGCTTTTATCGGACGTTTTCTGACTTTGTCGGCCTCGGCTCGCTATCGCGACTGGTCACAGACTCAGTTCAGCATTCCCAAGAATCAACTGGCTGATGCTGACTACCGTGATCTTATTATCGAAAACAGTATTATTCGTAATGATTACCGGGAAACAATAGAATACCACTTGGGTGGTGAAATTAAATTACCTTTCCTCCGTACAAATTTACGCGGTGGCTATGCCTATTTTCCCAATCCGTTGATGGAATCTGATAAAACCCAGGATAAACAGATATATACCGGTGGACTCAGCTTAACAGTCGACCACAACATAAACCTGGATGTTGCTTATTTGTATAGCGATTGGAGTCGGGTATCAGAAGATCAGTTTACACCAGCTGGAACCCTGGAAAATATTTCCATCAGCAAAATAATAATCGGACTATCTTACTCGTTTTAAATCTATTATTTAGTTATTTATCCGGCCTACAAGGTTCTTCACCATTTAAATATTGATAGAACCTACTTTTACACTTTCCAGGAATAGTCCTGCGGTTATTACATTCACAGCCATGAATCTTAGTGAACAAGTCCAATCCGTTATACTCTCCAACTTGCGGCCCACCGGCAATCGATTGGTCGGAATTGAGATTGAATGCTTAGTCTATGATCATCATTTACGACGCATCCCAGTCAATCCTGGGCCTCGGTTTTCAGCGACGGATTTGCTGGCTCAATTGAGTCTGTGGCAGATGAATAACAAACAGTGTATTCATTACTCTCTGGAGCCCGGTGGCCAACTGGAATATGCTTCACCACCGGTAAGAGATTTACATATTGTCAACACCCAATATCAGCAACACCTGGAACAGTTGCTGCAAATATGTGATCAGGAGAATCTAATATTACTCGATTATGCTCTGGAGCCGCTATATAAACCTGCTGAAGTTGAGTTGATCGCCCAAGAAAAATATCAGCTCATGCATAAATTCTTTTCCAAAACAGGATCACATGGCTCCTGGATGATGCGCAATACAACCAGTGTTCAAGTAAATATAGATATCTCTTCTCAGCGCGATGCCGAGCAAATGGCGTTTATCGCTGATTGCCTGGAACCGATTACAGCCCTCCTGTTTGCACACGCCCCGTTTTATAATGGGAAAACTGCTGGCACCCGGAATCTACGCTATAACATCTGGCAGGATACGGATCCAGCCCGTTGTGGTAATTTAATGGATCATGGAATTACCAGTCCGGACGGTTTGCTGGAAAAATATGCCAACTGGATATTAAGTGTGCCTGTGATTTTTGCCAATGATTCCAATGGTGATGCAATCCCTTACAGTGGAAATATGGGTAACTGGCTACAAAGTCGGGCTAGTGCTGGTATTGTTCCAGCCGCTGATATACAAACTGTTTTACATCAAATTTTTACTCATGTTCGTTTTAAACATGTTTTGGAAGTTCGTGGTACCGATCGACCTTTATGCGGTAATGACATGGCGCCAGCTGCTTTCTGGTTGGGCTTATTGACAGCCGAATTAACCCGAAAAAAAATACTCGACCTGTTACAATCATGGTCTATTGAAACACGTACTGCCCTAAATCAGGCTGCTGCAATTCTAAATCTTCAGCAAGTAGCACCGGATGGGCGTTTTATTGATGATTGGATTGGTGAAGTCTGTGATCTTGCATTAACCGGTCTTGATGAGCGCGCCAAAGAACTTAAGATTGATAGCGAACGGGGTTTTCTTGACAATTATTTAAAGGAATTTTTCCGGATCGGCCCACCCGCGATTTACATACAGAAACTCTATAAACGCAGCAATTTACCCTTAAACAAATTTGTCAAAACTTGTGCGATGGCTTATGAATAAACCTCTGATTGGAATTAACCCCTACTATTATTCCTATAAAGATGCCTGGTGGATGGCCACTAAAGAAGACTATACCGCTGTTGTCTGGTCCAGCGGTGGGATCCCATTGACGCTACATTATCCACCGCAAGACGTTGCTGCTACGGAAATTATTGAGCAAATTGACGGACTAATCATGGTCGGGGGACCTGATTTCCATAGTAATATGTACGGCGGGCAAAACCCGGAATTATTGAGCGAGATCATGCATCGTCGACGGGAAGCATTTGATCGGGAAATCTTCCAGGAAGCTCGACGTAATGGAAAGCCTGTTCTTGCCATTTGTGCCGGTATGCAGCATATCAACCTGATTTATGGTGGTTCCCTATACGAAGATATTCCAACCCAATTAGAGGCAAACATTGATCATGGAGAATTTGATGGCGACTACAGCACTCACACCGTAAAGCTTGACCGGAGCTGTATGCTCTATACAATAATGGCCGAGGATGAGCCAATGGTTCGCAGTACGCACCACCAGGGAGTAAAAAAACTAGGCGAACAATTACGACCGATTGCGTGGTCGGAAGATGGCCTGATCGAGGCTTTTGAAGACCTCCATGACCCCCAGGCCTTTATTGCTACCCAGTGGCACCCGGAACTTTTCACGGAGGACCCTGCCAATCGTCACATATTTGAATGGCTGATTAGTGAAGCCGAGCGGCGAAAAAATATTTTCGGCTAACCTGAGTCGTTGAATGGCCCGGCGCTGAAAAACAGATAATTAGTCCGCAACCGAGATTGATGAAAGGGCATGCCAGTTAAGGGCTTAATTATTATATTTCTGTGTCCTCCGTGCCTCTGTGCATAACTTTCGCGCAGGCTCAAACTTAGCCATAAAATGTCTTAAGAAAGGTGGTTGCTCGGTTATGCGATAACCGGGGATCGATTCGCGATTAGCATATACTTCTTTAGCCACCTCCAGAACGTAGTCCACGTGGCTTTGTGTATGGACTCGCCGTGGCAGGGCCAGGCGTACTAATTCCATGGCGCCGGGAGTTTCCACTCCTGTTTTATGATCCACCTTGCCAAACATGACCGAGCCGATCTCCACCGTGCGGATGCCGCCCAGCCGGTAAAGCTCTACCGACAGAGCCTGCCCCGGGTACTGCAATGGTGGAATCTGTGGCAACAGCGCTTTCGCATCGATATAGATGGCGTGACCACCGGGCGGCTGGACAATCGGATATCCGATATCTGTCAAGCCCTCACCTAGATATTTGGCTTCCGAAATGCGGTAGAGCAAATAATCTTCATCCAGCACCTCTCGCAAACCCACCGCAATGGCATCCAGATCACGCCCGGCCAGTCCACCATAAGTGGGAAAGCCTTCCGTCAAAATTAGCAAATTCTTTTCCTGCTGGGCCAATTCACCGGCGTTGGTACACAGAAAACCGCCGATATTTGCCAAGCCATCTTTCTTAGCGCTCATGGTGCAGCCATCGCCGTAGCTGAACATTTCCTTTACAATTTCCGAGACTGGTATATTCTTATAGCCTTTTTCACGCAGTTTAATGAAAAATGCATTTTCCGCAAAGCGACAGGCATCGAAATAGAGCGGAATGCCATATTTATTCAGCAATTTGCGTACGGCCTTAATGTTTTCCATTGCAACGGGCTGACCACCGCCGGAATTATTGGTGATTGTAATCATGCACAATGGTATCTTTTTCACGCCAACATTTTTAATCAATTTTTCCAGTTTTTCAAGGTTCATATTACCTTTAAAGGGGTGCCTACTCGCCGGGTCGCGCCCCTCGTCGATGACCAGATCAATAGCCTGCGCACCGCGGTACTCAACATTAGCGCGGGTAGTGTCAAAGTGGGTATTGTTGGGCACCACATCACCTTCTTTACACATCACGGTAAACAGGATGCGCTCCGCCGCCCGGCCCTGATGGGTGGGAATCACATGGGTGAAACCGAAAATATCCTTAACCGTCCTCTCAAAGCGCTGATAGCTGAGGCTGCCGGCATAGGACTCATCACCACGCATAATTGCTGCCCACTGTTCGGAACTCATAGCACCTGTGCCACTATCGGTTAATAAATCGATCAGCACATTCTGAGCTTCGATTTTGAATAAATTATAGTGGGCGTCCTGAAGGAATTTTTCCCGTTCTTCGGTCGTGGTCATTCGGATCGGCTGAACTGACTTAATAATAAATGGCTCGATTACGGTGCGAAAATGCGGTTTATCCGGCATAATATCCCTCTTTACTGATTTCGTATGGTTGCAAATTAACCCTGTTTAAAATCAGAGCGAACCTTTTTGGTTACCGGCAACAGTTAAAATAAAAAAGGCCACTTAAGGAAAAGCGGCCTTTTTAGGTAAATACATTCCTGCTTATTCGATCATCTCGCCACCGCCAATCAGATCGGCCAGTTGATAGGTGCCATCTTTTTCCATTTCCCTGGCCATCTGGACAATCGACTTGCGGGCCTCATCAATCTCCCGCTTGGCAACAGTACCCTCCACCGGTTCGAACATGGCCTGTTTTTTCTGGGGCAGGTTTTCCAACACATGGTTTACCGTATCTTCATCCATCCCTTTCATCGCCATGGCGATTGTATCCAATTCCACTGAATTCATCAGGTCACGCAAGAGGTTGTCAGGGAAAAACTCAAAGATATTTTCATACGTTAAATGGTATTTTTTCACTTCCTTTGCCAACTCCGGGTTTTCCAGGGTGATGGCCTCAAGATATTTGCGCTCTTCTTCCGGGTCCATATCTCCGAGAATGGCTGCAATATCTTTTCCGCCACCGCGGGAGAAGTTAATCGTCCTCGGTAAAAAATGTGATTTATCCTCTAAATCGTGGGCCACATCAACTACTGCTTCCAGCGGTACATCGGTTAAATCGCCTATCTCAATCAGCACCCTACCCTTGGTTTCGGCGTCCAATCTACCTAAAACCAACATGCGTCGTTCCTGTGGTAGTTGGGCCATCGCAATCGCAATAACACGCGGCTGTTCAGCAACCAGCAACGCCACTGCCTGCTCATCAGTCAGGTGCTCAATGAAGGCGAATGGTTTTTTAGGTTCATCGCCGGTTTCATTGAATTTTTCACTGATAAAACTAAAGTAAAATTCCTCGATCACGCGCTTTTTCACGCTGAATGAAACCGATCCCAGTTCGCGGATCGTTGAGCGCACTTTCCGCAGATCTGTTTGCGATATACCTTTAATCAGGGTCATTGCCAAGCTTTCGCCTAAGACCGAAAAAAGGATGGCAACTTTCTGTAATCCGGATAGCCGGTTATAATCTGTGACCATAATCAGATCCTGTTATTTTTTCTTTTTCTTCCCTTTTGTCTCTTCCGGCTCTTCTTCCGGAGCGGCCTCCGATTCGGCCGGTTCCGGAGGAGCTTCTTCCTGCATCCATTCCCGCACTATCCGTGTAGCCGTTTCCGGTTGACCAACGCTCATGGATACTACTGCTTTGCGCATATCATTGATTTCGCTCTGCATTACGCCAGGGTCATCAGCTGCCGGTGGTGGTGGTGGTGGTGAAGTTGCCACAGGGACCGGTTGCGCTACCGGGGCTACCGGTTGCGGGGCTGGTTCTTCAGCACTTACAACTTTTTTAGGGACTCGTTTCTTTTTACGCGGGCGCTGCTGCTGCATCATCCATGGTGGCGGAGGAGCATAGCGCGGCTTGTTACGATTTGTCATTAACAGAACAATTACCAGGGCAATAACTGACAGAAAAGTAAGCATTCCCATCAGATAAAGCGGTAAATTATTCATTCCCCCTTGTCTTTTATCGAGTTCGGTCTGTACACTTTCTAAAGTAGCAATTTTTTCAGAGATCTGAGCGTCCAAAGCCGACCGTTCTCCTTCAATTTGAGCAACCCGAGACTGCGTCGCTTGAGCTTCGGGTCCTGAAAGCGTGGCAGAAGACATTTGAGAGCGAAGGTCTTGGATTTCCTGGTTTAAACTGATCAACCGCAATGAGTCGCGCTGTAAAATATCCCGCTTCTCCTGCTCAAAAGCCCGGGTACGGGCCGCCATCTCAATTTTAGACAATTCCGAATCAAAATAAGTCCGATCCTTTTCGCGCCGCTGGGCTTCTTCCTGTTTATAATCCTCAAGCTCCTGACGCCAGTCTTTCTCAGCCGTGACGGCTTCAGTTTTACGCTGTTTCTCCATTGTTTCAACCTTATCGGCAATGCTTTTCAGCAAGATAGCTTCAGCGGAACGTTGATCGCGGCGCTCCTTAAAAGAAGCGGTCATGATGCTCAGGGCATCACCCCGGGCACGATTAAAACGGGAGGCGACCATCACAATTTGGCGGATATTTTCAATCAATTCCGGAGCGGCCCCCTCCTGCAGAATCAGACTGATATCCATCTTGCGGACGCGAGCAATAGATGGTTTTCGATCGGTCACAACCCGTGATAAAATTTTATCGCCATTTTCTCTAATAGCCGTGGGAGCTACTTCCGCTTCAACCGGAACAGCATCCTCCAGTGGGCGACTCATTTCAAATTCGAAACCCGGTATCGGTAGATAATTATCAAAAGTACTACCACTTTCTAATTGGCTGGCAGCCTCTTCTACCGCTGAGGTCAAATCGTCCAACCTTCCGGTGCGCGTGGCATCGGTAGCGGGTGCAACCGTAATTTGTTCCTGCACCTCACTGGATAACTCCAGATCGACGCTCACATCGATGACATATTTCTGTTCATCAATAATTTTGGACAGTGCTTCCGTAATCTTGTTCCGGATGTCATTTTCAAGCATCAGTTTTTGGGTCAAAAAACTGGCCTCCTGTCCGATCACTGGTTTACACAACAGGGCTACGGTCGCTAATCCTATTAGTTTAACTGACAACCGTTTAATCATAATAACTCCTTTTGTGGAATGCATGTCTGCGGTCACTTTGCCTTGAATGTTATTTCAACACGCCGGTTTTTCGCCTTGGAAATTTCATCACGGTTATAGCGGGGAATCATACCTCTAGTCAACACCCGGTCGGTAGGGCGTTCCCGGGGTAAAAATTCGGCCAGGCCGACCGCTTCCAGGCGCGTCGGGTCCACCCCAAGATTAATTAATTTTCGCACTACCCCGGCGGCACGCGCAGCCGAAAGCTCCCAGTTGCTGGGATATTTGTCTTGATATTTTTCGGGCAATTGATCACTGTCAGTATGCCCCTCAATCGCAATTCGAAATTTATTTTTGGGGTTGTTAATAGTGGGTAATATTTTTGCAAGGACTCTGACGATCCCCGGTTTTAATTCGGCAGATCCGGATTTGAAGCTGATATCGGAAGAAATACCGATCGTAACACCTTTAGGGCTGGTACTTATTTCAACATCTTTTTGCAGGTCCTTGTTCTCCTTAATCATTTGATTAACGGCTGCTTTAACATCCGCCAGATTCATGGCTTTAGCCTTCTTAGTCTTTTTACCGACTTTCTTCCCCATCGAATCAGCCATCTCCTGTAGCTTGACCGGATCGATAGTAGAAATCGCTGCCAGCAAGACAAAGAATGCCAACAGCAGGGTCATCATATCCGCAAAAGTGGCAAACCAACCCGGCAGACCTTCTTCTACTGCGGCAGCGCCCTTGGCTTTGTATTTTTTTATTTCGCTTTTTGTAGCTGCCATTATTACTACGCTCTAATCGCGTTTCCACTCTTTCGGCGGAATGAATGAATTCAACTTTTCTCGCACAATTAGCGGGTGTTTACGCTGATGGATCAGGCGTGTTGCTTCAATCAACATGGCCTGCAGAGAACTTGTGTACGTAATCCGCTGCTGGAATTTAGCGGCCATCGGCAGGAAAAATAAATTGGCAAATACAGCGCCATAAAAAGTAGTTATCAATGCGGCTGACATACCTACCCCCAGGGCTTCTGTCCCGCCACCTTCTTCTCCGCCAAAACCGGATAACATAATAACTAGTCCAATTAGGGTTCCGATCATTCCCCAGGCCGGGGCCATTATCCCCATTGTCTTTAAAAGATCGGCCTGACTTTTTTCACGAATTTCCCTATATTCTATGCGCGTTTCTAAAATTTCTGTCATCTCCTCCAGGGAATAGCCGTCTACTACCATTTGGGCGCCATCACGAAAGAAGGGATTCTTAATCGTCCCCAGGCCGCCTTCCAGTTCTCGGGCTCCTTTCCGACCAACCTCCGAGACTCGAACGGCCTCATCAACGAAAGGCGAAAGTTTAATTGCGCCACCACGAAATACAACACTAATAGCGGTAAATAATTTGGCCAACTCAGGCATTGGGAAAGCCACTGATAGGGAAGCGGCCATACCACCAAATACGATTAAAAAACTCGACCCGGAAACAAAACCGGCAACGCCGGCACCGGCATTTACGGCCGCTACATAAATTCCGCCGCCAATGGCTCCCATACCAACGATAATACCAATTATTGTTGCAATATCCATATTAGATCCTATTCATCAATGATACTGGTGGACTTTAATCTGTTTTCGTGTAGCGCCTTCAAAATATTCCGGACATCTTCATATTCCGGATCCATTCGTAGCGCCAGGTTCCAGTTGATGGTGGCACGTTGCACATCTCCCAGCTTGTAATAAATTGACCCTCGGCGGGCATAGGCCAGGGCCAGGTTCGGATTTAATTCCAAAGCAGCTTCAACTTCCTGCAAGGCTTCCCTATAATCACCGGCATAAAAATATCTTAAGGAGCGCGATAAATGTCGCAGGGCTTCATTCATATTCTTTTCGATTACATTGCTGGAGAGCTTTATTGACTTCAATGAATCTTCCAGATACAACCCACGCTGTTCCATGGAGGAGAGACGGACCATCAAATTGCGCATTTCATTTTGTACCAAGGCCATTGAGTCACGCAATGTAAGGATAGCAACATCGGCCAGCGCCAACGTGGAATCCATCTGGCCGGATAACGATTCGTAAGGATCGGTTCCCGGTAAGATAATTTGATCGCCTACCATTGCTGGGATACCGGTTTCAGAAACTCTTGATGGTGCCCTTCCTATGGCGCGCGGTACGGACATTTCCAGCCCCATGGTAACTCCGGGGTGTCCGGCCCAATAGGCAGATTCCCAGTTGGGCATTTTTTCTATGTGGGTGAACCCTAGGCTCAGGCGATAATCCGAGGTAAGGGGGATGCGGAGTCCCACATTGATACCTGTTCCGTCAAATTCACCCACAAGATCCAAGCCTCCCCACTTGCCCATGTAGGGAGTATTTAAAATAAATCCGGCAAATACACCGGTACGTGTCCCGGTGGCTGTATCGGTGGCAATCGTATCGATCGTAGCCAAGCTGCCGCTGCCAAAACCCATATACGTATTCATTCGATAGGAGCCGAGATTTTTCTCGCTGCTGATCACACCGAAAAAGGAAAGCTGTTCCGGGTCCAACTGCAAACCGGAACCATCACCAGAATTCTGGAAAATTATATCCTGCAGGCCGGTTGTAATGGAAATATCCTGGTATGAATAAATCTTATACTGCATGTGAAAGCCGAATTCCACCGGGGCGGTAAACGACACCTCCCCAAGGTTGGCAAGTGCCGTTGTGTCGGCACCCTGCACTGAACTGAAGCCGGCTAAAAAGCGATCTCCCAACTCGGAATAAAAATATACTCCTTTTGTCATGTTGAGATAGGAAAAATTGTGGATTTCAGTTCCAAAACCAGCTGTAAACAGATTGGGCGAGCGTACTACACTACTGAAAGGTATTTTCATCATCGGGCCGGGCCTGGTATATGCGCCGCGTATCCCGGCCATTAAAACATTGATAATACTAAGAAAAATTATTATGCATAGAGCCTTTCTCATGGTATCATTTCCGCTTTTTTAAGTTCCATGCGGGCCAGTTTAACATATTCACTGGAGGGATAGTCTGAAACCAGTTTTTCGAATGCCAGCAGAGCCAGGTCTGCTTGCCCCAGTTTACGGTAAAGCAACCCTTTTTGCACCAGGGCATCATCACGGCGATCGGTTTTACCCATAACCAGGAGCTGATCTAATAATTGCATTGCCTCATCGTATTCAGCCAAATGCTGGTGGGCGTCCGCAGTCCAATATAATATATTGGCACGGGTACGCGGACTTACGTTACCTGTTTTCAATCGATTGAAATGCTGAAGTGCTGCGACGAAATCCTCACGTTGATAGGCAAAAACGCCCGACATATATTCGGCTTGGTCAAATTTCGTTTTTGATACTATCGGCGGAAAAGCGCGCGCTGCTGGGGGGGTAGCAACGGTTAAGCTCTCTCCAATTTCTTCCTTGATTGCGGTACGTGGAGATTCCGGTATCTTTGCTGTCGATAGTTGGCTTTGATAAGGTTTAGACAGCATGATCGGTGGCGTATTTTTCATCTCCTCCAGAATGCCACGTAATTCCTCGTTTTCCCGCTGTAGGCGTTCCATTTGGGCATGAAAAGATTGTTCTAAGGATGCAATGCGCAAATTAATCCGGTCCAGCGTCCCCATCATTTCTTTGGACGTGGCCATATAAACCGCACCGCTTTTTATTTTATTGATCCTGAATGTTACCTCTTCTGACGGAGACTCAATCAAACGGGAGTATTTTTCCCGGCCGGTAACCGGCTCGATTACTATCCCCAGATCAAGAAAGAAAATATCTGACATGGCAGTCTGGGAATCACTCTGGCTCCAGACCGGAGAAAGGCCACAGATAAAAAATATAATTCCAGCCAGCAGTTTATTATTAACCACCGGTGGTGTCAAAGGCATTATTCGTATTCCTCCCAATCGATCACATAGGAATAACCAATAAAAGAACCAAACGAATTGGGTACGTATAATTCGAAATTACCTACCGCACCGGGTAATAAGGTCGCATCGGTTGTTATTCCGGAATCAAATGTATGGAACGCTCCTCTTATAAAGGTCGTTAATGTTTTGGTTTCGCCACTCCAGTTCTTACGGAATACAAAATCTACTTTTACAAAATCTGCGCGCCTACCGCCAATATTCTTTACTTCTCCCGCAAAAACAACATTACCCTGATTATCTTTAGATTCATTAATGTTTCCGACCAACACACAGTTGGCGGAATATCTTTTGTCGGCCGCCCGCTCGGTTGAAGCGGCGCCGGTATATCTGGGTTCAGCCAGTTTCGGCATGGGTGGTGGTGAATATGAATCGCGGATTTGTTCAGGCACATATTCCTGCATCTCTTCCGATACGACATTATCGATGATTCGAACAATCGTGCTGCGATCAAGGACCAAATAGCCAACCAGCGTCTCTACCTTTAGCGTCTTTTCATCCTGATAAACTATTTTACCGAAGACGGTACTGCCGTTTTTAAGAATGATTTCCTTAGAATAGATGGCGAGGGGATTAACCCACATTTTGCTCATTGCTTTGAGATTTTCCAGCTCGGAATTCATATGCTTTATCTCCGCCGCCATCTTTTTTAATTCAAAGCTTAATTCATTAATGATATAGTCCTGCCCAGTTGCAGCCACCGGTTCGGATCCGGTCCCTTTGACCGGTGTGGTTGAGACCGGGGCGACTTCTTCAACTACAGCCAGGATGAGTTCCAGATCTTTTATATCATCAGCACCCACCGTGATGCGCTGGTTGGCGCTGCCGGCTTCTCCGCCTTCAACTTTAATGATATAGGTTCCCGGCAATATATCTTCAAATTTGAACTTGCCTTTTTTACGGAACCCCGACCCTGTTTCTTCTCGGCCTACAGCCGAACCATCTTCTTTTAAAAGTAAAATTGGTGCTTCTAAAACCTTTTCACCGTCTTGATCGGTGACAATGCCAGAAACAGTAGCGCCCTTAGCCAACAACAAAGTGCTTAAAAGGGTGCACGTTGCCATAACTAACAGGATTTTCTTCATAGTTTCCCCTGAAACATGCATAATTACCTCGGATTCGCAAGTCGCCGATGTTTACTTACACCGACGAACTAATATAACTGCATGTAAAAACATATGTCAAGAACTAATCCGCGGTCTTTTTACAACCAAGGATTGACGATCTGTGCCCTTAGTTGGGTGATTTCTTATAGTGAATAAACTTCTTTGTACTTGTCTTCCAGATAATCCATGAATGGATCGGCGGATAGTTTTTTACCAGTAATATCAACAATTAATTCGGCTGCTGTGCGCCGCCGACCCACCCAGTGTACCTTTTCTCCCAACCAGTTGCGTAACTCAATTAAGTTACCCGAAGCAATCTTGCTATCGAGATCTTCGATTTCGTTTTGAGCCTGATTATATATGGGAACATTATACAGGTTTCCCAGCGCATAAGTGGGAAAATAACCAAATCCACCGAAGGACCAGTGCACATCCTGTAATACACCCTCGGCATCAGTATCCGGGCGTACGCCCAGATATTCTTCCATTTTGTCATTCCACAATTCGGGCAGTTCTGCGACTGGTATGCGATCATTGATAATCAGTTTTTCAATTTCAAAACGAAGCATAATGTGGAGATTGTAAGTGGCTTCGTCAGCCTCGACCCGGATCAGCGATGGTTCGATTGTATTGACAGCCCGGTAAAAATCATCTAAAGATATATTACTCAGGTTCTCCGGAAATACTTTCTGAAGATGTGGAAAGTAATGCGACCAAAACGGTTTACTCAGCCCCACCAGGTTCTCCCACAGTCGTGATTGACTCTCGTGGATTCCATACGACATAGCATCACAAAATGGAGTACCATACCATTCCGGGTCCATACCCTGCTCATACAAGGCATGTCCTCCTTCGTGAATCGTACTCGAGAGAGCCGAGAGCAGGTTGTTTTTATTGAAACGGGTTGTGATCCGCACATCCGTGGGGTGAAAACTGGTAGTGAATGGATGGGCTGATTTATCCTGCCGGCCGATATTTAAATCATATCCCATATCTTCCAGTATTTTAACACCGAAATCCCATTGTTTATCCACATCATAATCCCTGCGGAGCAGTTCCACGCCGGTATCTACACCCGAAGCGGCAATTTTCTGCACCAGTGGAATTAGACGTTCCTTAACGGCATCAAAGAGTACGGTCACATCGGCGGAGGTCATTCCCGGTTCAAAATAATCCAGTAGGATGTCATAGGGCGTTGATTTAACACCGAGATAATCAATTTCACGGAATTTTAATTTAATGACCTTTTCCAGAATTGGAGCAAATTTGGAAAAGTTGTTCTCCTTGCGGGCTTGAGCCCAAATCTGCTGAGCCATGGAAGTTGTCTGAGAATATTCTTCCACAAATTCCTTGGGTAAAGCAATAGCTCGATGATAATCTTTCCAGATTTCCCGTACTAACCGGCTTTCTTCGTCTGGCAGGCCCCCTTTTGGTTCTCCGGTATCTAAGTCAACCAATTCTCCCAGAGGACCGCTGACTAAATCTCCCACTAAGTGTTCATGACTCAGGGCATCGAGCAAGGCGATCTGCTCAGCACGAATTGCGCCGGCACCATCAGGCATATAGGTTTCCTGGTCCCATTGTAGCAAAGACGATGCACCTCGTAAGTTGGTGACTATTTTTAGTTCTTTGCGTAATTTTTCGATTGGTTTCATAACAACTCCTTAAAAAAATTTATTTCCAAAAGGCTTCGTAAATTTCTCTTCGGTGCACAACTACCGCTCGCGCTTCCTCAGCTTCCTTTTTGAGATCAGGGGTCAGGTGTTTGCTTAAAGCTTTATCATAAGCTTCGACTATCAATTCAAAATCATTTTCATCTTTTTTCTCATAACTTTTCGCCAGCCAGTAATTGGGCTCTCCTTGGGCAGTATCAATGACCGCTGCTTCACCAAATTTTATTATCGCTTCCCAGAGATCGTTTGGCCCGCCCTTTTTAAAGAATTTTCTTCCGCTGGACAGAGCTTGACCATAACGGCCTTCTTTATTGCGGGGAGCTAAGGTGGTAACACGCTGAAATTGTACCAGCGCCCGATCCCAATCACCAGCTTGAAAGGCTGTTTCCCCTTGCGCTAAGTGAACGGCTACCAAGGCTTGAGTTAAATCTTCGTTATTCGGAAAAGATTGTAAAAGGGAATCCTCTTTGGTAATCAACCATTCCGGATTAGTTGTGGTCAATATCTTAAAATCGGGAATTGAAGCACCACAACTGCTTAATACCATAACAAGCGCTGCTATAATAAATATAATGGTAAAAACGGACGCTGATATTTTCATATTTCAATTTACGAATGGCATCATCGGATTAAAACAGCCTGTTGGTGAATGGTACATTTTTTTTGCAGATTGTTTTTCGTTTATTTATGTCCGCTTAACTTAGCACAATAACATTAGTAACTATACTCGATTTTGAAGGACCTTGTATGAAAAAAATTCTATTTGGGCGAACAAATCAGCTTGTTTCGGCAATCAGTCTGGGGACCTGGTCCCATGGTGGCCCTAATACATCCGGGAATACACCGGTTGGCTGGACCGGATACGATGAAGATTTGGCCTACCGCGCCCTTCTGAAGGCCTGGGAGGTTGGTATAAACCACTGGGACACCGCTGATGTTTATGGGAATGGTCGGTCGGAACAATTGATCGGCCGGTCGTGGAAAATAGTGCGGCGTGAAGATATTTTCCTGGCCTCAAAGGTGGGTTGGTTCCAGGGTGATTATCCACATTACTACCACCCGGACCTCATGCGGCAGCAGTTGGAACAATCGCTTAGAAACCTCTGTATCGAACAGATCGATCTGTATTATTTTCACCATTGCCTGTTCGGTAAACAGGGAGAGCTGCTGGATGGAGCAATGGAAACCATGTTAAGGTTTCGCGACGAAGGTAAAATTCGCTATGTTGGTCTTTCGGACTGGGATTTAAAAAAAATAATGCGGGTGGTAGATAAAATCGATCCCGATGTGATTCAACCGTACCGGAATGTACACGATGATGCCTATCAATCCAGTGGATTAAAGGACTGGGTCGATGCCAATAATGCGGGAGTGGCTTTCTTTTCACCTCTGCGCCACGGCCTGTTGACCGGTAAATACACTGCGCCAACTGAATTTCCCGCCGGTGATTTTCGTTCCAATGTCGTTGAGTTCGGAGATGCCAATTTCATCAGACGTATGCAGGAAAACAAGCGCTTGTTAGAAAAAAAGTTCGCCGATCACGCCCAGCCGGTGCTGTACGGACTCACCGGGGCGCTTTTGAGTGACGCTTCCACCGGTTGTGTTCTACTGGGCCAGCGTAATCCTGATCAAGTGGCGGCAGTTGCCGCTTTAGGCACATCATTGAGCGAAGAAGACGCCCGGTGGGTTTTTGACCTGTACCGGTAACTTAAAAAATAGACAGTATGGATTACAATAATGGCCTATAAAATCTATAAGGAACTGGCGGAGGTCGAGCGGTATGCAAACCGGCGCTACCGAACCTGGGACCAGCGCTGGATCAGTAACCGAGAGCAGGCAATAGTCAAGCGAGTTTTTTCGGAAAACAGCCTGGGTGGTGAAATTCTGGATGTGCCCTGCGGCTACGGGCGGTTTTACCAACTGTTGAGCAATTACGGCAGTGTATCTGCCGCCGATTTAAATCAATATACGGTAGTGTACTATAATAAAAACATCTGCTCGGATCCGGAAGCCATTGAGGCACCGGCTGATGATTTACCTTTCGCTGGCGCCAGCTTCGATGGTATTTTTTGTTTCCGGCTGTTACAGCACATGCACAAAAAAAACGAACGTATAGCCATTCTACGGGAATTCAGCCGAATAAGCAGGCGGTGGATAGTTGCTTCGTTTTATCTATCAAGCTGGCTGCACACAGTTCACCGAAAGATTATAAAAATGCCTTCCAGAATTACCATGATTTCCAAAAATGATCTGATTGAAGAGGCTCGGGACGCCGGTCTACAGCTTAAAGCATTGCACTCTGTTTTACCCGGCCTTCATGCCCACCGGATCGGACTATTTATTAAATCTTAAGCTTTTCAGTGCTGCTTTCCGGCGACGGTAATTCAGCAGTTGCTGGCGTTTTTCCTGGTAACCCATTACCCAATCGACGGCCTGGTTTGTCGCACGGCCGTACACCTGAAAAAACGCTTCCACCAGCGGTTGTTCCAGGTGTGGCTGTCGATATTTGAAATTCAATTTGGCTAAATCGTGCAGGCATTGTGAAACAGTTAATTTCGAACGGACTACGGCTCGATTTAGATCAACAAGGTAGGTATTCTGCTGATTGTCGATCAATACATTACCCGGTGTTAAGTCACGGTGAAAAATACCGCCCTCATGCATATTAGACAGATTTTTGGCAAGATCGACTATTACCTTTTCCGCCTGTGCAAAATCCGGCTTACTTTTTAAAAACTGCCGTAGCGACCGATGCTGCTCGAGACTCCTGGAAATATATAAATTAGCATAAATAAAACCATACTTTCGGTGGGTGTAAACAAAGAGCGGTTCGGGTGTGCGCACACCAGCTTCGATCAGACGATTAGCGGTTCGCCAGCTTAACTCGGCCCGGCTCGGACTGGCCGGAGACAGCAGAAAATGAAGTGGATTGCGCCAACCGAACAACTTAATTACCAGCGGTCCCGTTTCAGAATCCAGCCGGGCAACCAGATTTGTTTTCTGCTTGTAAATTTTAGACGCCCTGGAAACTAAAAAATCCCTGCTCACCAGATCTGATACCGTAAATGGTTCCGGAAGAATACCGGCGGTAACCACCGGCGATAACAGTTGATTTAGCCCTGCAGACATGGCAATCAAGTTAATTCCAAACCGGTATATTATAGAATATTGTCCTTTGTATTAATTAACCCCGGTCTTACATTTTTACAGTAGAAGCGGAGTATAATCATTATGAGTAAAAAACATGAGCGTCTTTCAAGCCACGCCATAACCGGTTTTGTTCTGGTTATAATCGGCGGACTGTTCCTTCTGGATTCGTTAGACATCTTTAATTTCGGTAACTTTATCGGCGAGTGGTGGCCGGTAATTCTGATAATAATCGGCCTGGCCAAATTCCGGAACGAACGTCAACCCGGTGGTGGGATCCTGATCCTGATCGGGATTGTTTTTCTTTCAGCCACCCTTGATATAATTAACTGGGACGCCATTTGGCGCTTCTGGCCGGTTATCTTGATCCTGGTCGGACTGCAAATTGTTTTTCGTTCGCGTAACAAAGATCTGTTCCCCCGGCGTACCGGCCGATCGGTTAATGAAAATTACTTCCGTTTTAATGGTATTTTTGGCGGCGGGGAGCACCAGGTCACCTCGGACAAACTTACCGGTGGCGAAGCATTGGTCATATTTGGTGGGATTGATCTGGACCTTTGTGGTTCGTCTCCGGCCGATTCCGGCTGCAAAATAAATTTGACTGCAATCTTCGGCGGAATCGATGTCACCGTACCATCAGACTGGCAAATTGTTACCAGCGGCATACCGCTGTTTGGAGCCATTACTAACAAATCCGGTAGTGGTGCTGAGCCGGACAAAAAAACCATTTATATACACGGTACGGTCCTGTTTGGGGGCATTGAAATAAAGAATTAACCGGATTTCCTACCTGGTATAGAAAAGAGCCGATCAGATTCCTCTGACCGGCTCTTTTCTATTGAAATCAATGGTATGAACCCCGGGGCAAGTCCTGGACCCACCATTCCGCCGCAAGCAGCGGGGAATTTTACCAGCTCTTCTCGTCTGCCGTAGTTGTACGCGAAGGCGGATTAAACTGAATTGATCCTAGAAGAACAGGTATGTGGCAAACAAACCGCGTATATTTGTCACCCGCTCATCATCGGTAACTTCTTTTGGTGTCAATTTATC
>DAOWAH010000438.1 GCA_030634675.1 Fidelibacterota bacterium | reverse complement strand
TTTCAAAGGAACAGAGCATATTGAACTGGAGTTGAGAGTTCCGGGGAAAATCGGCCATAATTCCGGTCACGGTATAATCGATTCCGCCAATTGTGATTATTTTTCCGATTGGATCAACATTATCGAAGTATTTGGGTACCAGGGCCTCCGCAATAACGACGGTATTAGCCGTTTCAAGGACGGTGGCCGGATTACCCTGGAGCAGGGGGAACGAGAAGACTTGGAAAAAATCCCGGTCGGCGTAGGTAACGTTCTCTTCCGTAAATTGACGATCTTCGTATTTGGCTGGTACATTTTCAGGTCCGGTGATCCGCACGGCATTCAATACTTCGGGATATTGTTCCACAATCGCCGGTCCGGCGGGACCATTGGTTATGGGTGCTTTTAGATGGGTTCCCAGGTCCGCCTCCAGACCCAGGCGGTAAATCCGGTCGGCTTTATTGTGAAAGCGATCGAAGCTCAGTTCATTGGTCACCCAGGCTACGATCAGGATGCAACAGGCCATACCGATTGATAGACCCAACAGATTTATCAGGGAATATCCCCTGTGTTTCCAGAGATTGCGTACGGCAGTTTTAAGATAATTGCTGATCATCATGGTATGTCACCCAATATCAGTTGGAATTTCTATCCGCTCAAAAAACTATAGGCGGACGGCATTATGGATTTAAACGTGAAATTTACCGTTCACATTCTCGGTAACGATCTGGCCGTCAAACAGGTGCACTGACCGGTGAGCGTATTCGGCATATGCCGGCGAGTGTGTTACCATTACAATGGTAGTGCCATTAGCATTTAAATCGGTCAGCAGTTTCATTACTTCATCACCGTTGGATGAGTCGAGATTTCCCGTAGGTTCGTCCGCTAAAATCATCTTGGGATTCGAAACCAGCGCGCGCGAAACAGCCACCCGCTGCTGCTGACCACCGGAAAGCTGTTGTGGGAAATGTCCGCTGCGATGAATGATGTCCATTTGTTCAAGAACAGCATTGACTTTCTCCTTGCGTTTTGCGGAGGGTACGTTCAGATACAAGAGCGGTAGTTCAACATTTTCGAAAACGGTCAATTCATCAATCAGATTAAAACTCTGAAAGACGAAACCAATGTTTTCTTTGCGCAGATTAGCCCGCTGCCGTTCGGAATATTTGGACACTTCATAGCCCAGGAAATGGTATTCACCATCGGTAGGGTTGTCCAGGAGACCCAGGACATTCAATAAGGTTGATTTTCCACATCCGGATGGTCCCATCACGGCAACGAATTCGCCTTCTTTTACTTCCAGGTTTACATTGTTCAAAGCGGTGGTTTCCACTTCTTCGGTTGTAAATACCTTCACCAGATTATTAGTTTTGATCATTATTAGCTCCTTTTATTATTGCCCAGCACTACAAAAGCGACAGGCAATTCTGATAAAAAATTATGTTTATTCTCCGATCATCAGTTTATCGATATTACCGAAGGTATCGTAGGAGGAGGTGATTACTTTATCACCGGGCTTAAGTCCTTCCAGCACTTCGAATACATCTGTGTTCTGACGCCCCAGGCGGATCGGTTGTTTAACCGCCACATTCTCTGATTCCTCCAGTAGATAGACCCACTGGCCGCCGGTTTTCTGGAAGAACCCGCCTCGTGCTAACAAAAGGGCTTCTGAGGGATCACCCAGTTCCAACC
>DAOWAH010000404.1 GCA_030634675.1 Fidelibacterota bacterium | reverse complement strand
TATTATATATCAATGCAAATCCAAGTGCGGTCAACGCAATCAGGCTTCCGTTTATCAGGCCGTTTCCAAGGAACTGTATAATCATTTCAGGTTTCTGTCGTTAAAGAACATTCGCTTTATCGGTGAAGCAAATTTAACTTATTTTGTGATTGTCATAATTCGAGCTTTAATCAAGGAGCTCGCAGTCCATGCATATAAAAAGCCCCACTGACTTTATCAGCAAGGCTTTTTCTTTTGTGATCGCGGCAGGATTCGAACCTGCGACCGACAGCTTAGAAGGCTGTTGCTCTATCCAGCTGAGCTACGCGACCTTAATGGCGGTGCAAAAATACAAATAATATATTGATTTATGCAAACAACCTATCCCAGGAAAGAGCCTATCTATTAATCCCCCAAACAGATCGCCGAAGGCAATCCTGCATCCGGCATCCGGTATCAGATAGCAGAGACTTTCCTTATATATATAAAAAAAAAATATAGGAAATCTTGTTCTAAACCTTATTTTTGTATATTCATTGGCTGATCTAACGAACGCTACAACAATACTACAAGCTACTAATCTTGGGCTTCAAAAAACATAAGGTAACATTATTACAAAGCAGGCATTTTTCGACAATCTTTCTGTTTGCACTATTTTTTGGCTGGTTTGTTTCCGGATACTCCCAGATCATGGTATCACCAACAGGGCAGCCATCTTCACTGATCATCTGTGAAGACGACAGTACATTTTCACTCCTGATTGCAAACACAACAGGTACAACAGTGTCGGGAGCCACCCTGCTGCTGGATCTTCCTACAGGTTGCTTCTATGTCCCGGGAACAGTGAATGGGGCCACCGAACTTGATATCACCAACCGAAACCAATCAACATTTTCTGTTCCCGATATCATAAATAATACCGCACATACTGTTGAATACAATGCTGAACTGGTTTGTGGCTACGATAATTCTGAAAATTTCAACTATATACTCACCTATAACAGTTCAACTTATTCTGGTAGCGATCCTCCTCTTCAGAATTATTATTTTCCTTCCCTGGTGATCACTAATATAACCAATAGTTCAGCAACAATTCCAATTAACCAGAGCATTGTTCGTGACATTACCATTGAACAGCAGGGATTAAATGCATCTGTCGACACACTAATCCTTCTGGATGAGCATACAGGCGATATAGAAATACTGGCAGTTAGTGTCGGAACGCTAATCAAAGATACCGGTCCCGGTCCGGTACTTATAGATACGATCATCATCACAGGAGCTGATCTTCCGGGGGGCAATAATCTGTTTGAATATGGCGAATCAATTACTGTTTCTGAAACGGTAAAACTGCTTGGATGCGGCAACGGACAAAGTGTTTTAAAAGCAGCATGGGGATGCTACGGTAATTATTGTGATTACTACTCGGCATTTCCATCAGTTTCACCGGCATCGGGAGTACCATTGATAGACATTGCATTTACTGCCAACCGGCAAGGCTGGGGGTTCATCGATAACTCCGGATATGTGGAATTTACCGTGAGCAACACAGGTTCCGGAGCAGGCACGGCTTATGACCTGGTTACCCTGGGTGGATTTTCATCCGGTGGCAGCACTTATTATCCCAATTCCAACTGGCTGAACGAAGTGGATTCGTTTTCAGTCAATGGCATGTATCAGGAAGCCATGTATAATTACGCAGCAGGGGCTGTGAATGGTCAATATGCGTATTATGTGCAATGGGCCTTTACAACTGATCCTGACGGGCCGGGAATTGGAATAGAGGATTCTGACGGAGATGGCATTTTTGATGACCTGCCTGTTGGGCATACTGTTACTGTTAAAGCACATACTTACTACGACTGGGCAGAGGCAGAATCAAGTA
>DAOWAH010000002.1 GCA_030634675.1 Fidelibacterota bacterium | reverse complement strand
CGCGTGGAAGGCATCTCTGATGTGCGCGATGAATCAGACAAAGACGGTATTCGGATTGTGGTCGAGACCAAACGGGATGCTATTCCAGAAGTAATCCTGAACCAGCTGTATGCTTATACACAATTGCAGGAGACCTACGGAATAATTTTATTAGCCCTGGTAAACAATGGTATACCGAAGCTATTGACGCTGCGCCAGATGATCCAGCATTTCATCGATTTTCGCTATGAGGTGGTAGTCCGCCGGACAAAATTTGATTTGAAAGTGGCCGAAGACCGCGCACATATTTTGGAAGGCTTGAAGATTGCGCTGGATAACATCGATGAAGTGATTGCGATTATACGCGCCAGTAAAGATGTCAGTCATGCTCGGGAAGGTTTGATGAGTTCATTCGACCTTTCTGAAAAACAGGCTCAGGCAATCCTTGATATGCGACTGCAAAAATTGACAGGCATGGAAACCAGTAAGATTGTTACCGAATATAAAGAACTCATTCAACTGATCTCCAGGTTAAAAGGGGTTCTGGAAAGCCGGATCCAGCAGATGGCCATAATAAGAGAAGAGCTTGAAAATGTTCGCGCTGTTTACGGCGATGAGCGGCGCACGGAAATTCTTCCATATGGCAAAGATTTTTCTATTGAAGACATGATTGCCGAAGAAGATACGGTATTAACTATTACCCATAATGGCTATATCAAACGTACTCCTGTCGGAACCTATCGGAGTCAACGACGCGGCGGTCGTGGTCTGCAGGGTGCCACGGCTAAAGACGATGATTTTGTTGAGCATCTATTTATTGCCAATACCCATAATTACATGCTCTTTTTCACTGATCTTGGGAAGTGCTACTGGTTGAAAGTACATGAAATTCCCCAGGGCGGAAGAGCCACTCGTGGACGAGCTGTCGTAAATTTAATCGGGTGCCAGCCCGGAGAGAAAGTTGAGGCGTTTGTTAGCGTAAAAGAATTTGATGATCAGCATTATATCATCATGGCTACTAAACGAGGACAAGTAAAGAAAACAGTTTTATCTGCTTATGGTCATCCCCGCAAGGGCGGAATCTATGCTATTGATATTCGCGAAAACGATGAATTGATCAATGCCCGCATTACTGATGGCGACAATGATATTCTTCTGGGTACACGAGAAGGAAAATCGATTCGATTTTCCGAACGAGACATTCGTTCCAGTGGACGAAAAACAATGGGTGTACGCGGAATCAGGTTGGCTGTGGCAGATGATGAAGTTGTCGGAATGGTAATTGTAAAACGGGAAGGCACTATCCTGGTAGCCACCGAAGAAGGCTACGGAAAGCGTACTGATGTAATCCAATATCGGATTCAGAACCGGGGTGGAAAAGGGATTATGACGATGCGAACCACTGATAAAACGGGGAAAATGGTCTCAATCATGGAGGTAGTTGATATTGACGACCTGATGGTGATTACCAACCGGGGTGTGTTAATTCGCCAACCAATTTCAACGATCCGTACCATTGGACGGGTTACCCAGGGCGTTCGCTTGATTAAACTGGATCAGGGTTCTAGTATTGCCTCGATCACTCGGGTTGTTCGCGAAGATGAAGATTTGGACACTAAAACAGAAGAACCAGAGATCACCGGCGAAGAAAAAGAAGTTTAATATGTCGTTGATAGCGGAACGGCTATCGCAGGTTCGCGAAAATATCGCCTCAGCTCAAATTCGCAGTGGCGTGAAAAAAGATGTGACAATAGTTGCGGTTACAAAAACGCATGCGCCCCAAACAATCATTGATATATATAACGCCGGAAATACCGTGATCGGTGAAAACCGTGTTCAGGAAGCGGCTGACAAATTTCCTCGCCTACCACACCTTCCGGGACTGGTGAAGCGTATGGTTGGCCACCTGCAGTCCAATAAAGTCAACCGGGCGCTTGAAATATTTGATACTATTGACGCCGTTGATTCGGTAAAACTGGCCAACAGAATTGCCCGGCGGTCACAAGCGGAGGGAATTGAGATCCCGGTTTTATTAGAAATTAATACCACGGACGAACCATCCAAATTCGGTTTTTCACCGGACAAGGTTGATGAAATGCTGGGATGTTGTGAAATAGCTGGTCTTGCGGTGCAGGGCTTAATGACGATTGGCCCGCTTACCGGAGGAGAAAAAGCAGTCAGAGCCGCCTTTACAAAAGTGCGAACGATAAAAGAAGAACTGAGCTGCCAACTAAGCGAAAAAATTGAGAATTTATCGGTTTTATCCATGGGCATGAGTGGTGACTACCAAGTTGCCGTTGAAGAGGGCAGCACAATGGTCAGGCTGGGAACGACTCTGTTTGGACCGCGAAAAGAATACCCCTGATGGAAAATAGCTGCGATAAAACAGCAATCTATTTAATTGCTGGCCCCGAAACCTGGGAACTGGATTTGAATGTTAAAAAACGCATCGCGGGGCATAATATTGGTCATTATAAAGGATGGATTTTTTTATGGCCGCAAGGGTTGACGGCCGAGATTGTTAACCCCTATAATTTTGATAAGTTGAAAACCATATTACCAATAACTAATTTATTGATTGTTGACCGATTGATTGGTGCAGATGAATTGGTTGGTATTTCCGGACATGTAAATCGGTGCGGCACAAATTTTTTAATTGGCCAAACCCCCTATCAGAACAACCCCTATTTTCCCGATTCAAGCAATATTTATCGGAAAATGCCAAAACTTAAAAATATAACGGTTCATACAGTAGGGCCAAAACGATTTAAAAGGGTCTTTGTCTTTAAAGAGGGTCAGCCAGTCATTAGCGAGGGTCTGGCCTTAATTGCTATGGTTGCCTACTATGTGGGGTTAGGAATAAAAGCTGTTGGGATTCCCACAAATAAAAACAACCTGTTTAATATCAACGAAATCTTATAATTGCCTCTGTTAATACCAATTTAAAACACAAGCTGGTATATTTCCTTTCGTAAAGTTCTTGACTTTGTCTGTTATTTGGAGATACTGTTTTGAGTAATTATTAAGTATATTCTTACAAATTTGCGTTCACTTACCAATGGAGGAATCGGGATGAACACTGCAGAAATAAACAAAATTCTGTCAGAAAAGCTAGGAAAAACACAAAAGGAAACGCGAGAAATCCTTGGAGCCACCGTAGATGTGCTGGCAAATACACTTGTGGAAGAAAAGAGCTTCACCATTCCAGGCCTGGGAACGTTTGGTGCTAAACTTCGTTCAGCGCGCAACGCCTTTAATCCGGCCTTAAAAGCGATTGTTAAACTACCACCGGTGAAAGCAGTTTTCTTTCACTCATCGGTTAGTTTGAAAGCACGAGTTCAAGATCTGGGGCCAATAAATGAGTAAAATAACCTTTTCTGAGCTGATTGAACAAGTATCCGGCGCAACCGGCCTAAGTAAGCAAGTCTGTCATGTTGTTTTAAGAGGCCTAGCTGAAACAATCGAAGAAGGTCTGGTCCGGGATGGACAGGTACGCCTTAAAGGATTGGGAACCTTCCGTCTTCGTCGAGTGGCACAGCGTACGGGCATTAACCCTCGAACGGGTCAACCGATAGAAATACGAGAGCACAATAAAGTAGTTTTTCACCTGCAGACAAAAATTAAAAACAAATTAAATAAAGATCTGTCGCGGATCCCAAAACCGACAATAGTTGTTCGTGAGCCAGTACAAGAACCGGTCAAAACTAGGTCTATCAAAGAATTGTGGCAAACAAATAAAATATTTCAGTACGGCACCGGTGCCGCTGCCCTGGCCTTAATAATCCTGTTTGGATCATTGTGGCTTGGTGGTGGTGACAGTAACCAGCAGCAGGATCTAACCGATACTGTTGTAGCCCTCACAAATAAACAGGAGCCAATTAAAACCATTGTTAATCCGAAACCATTGCAAGAGCCGGAGCCGGATATTGCACCGCCGGAACAAGTTGTAGAAATAATTCCGGACGATTCTCCTGAAGAAATTGCGATTGAAAAACCGCTCTACCAAAGCCACATGATACAATCCGGTGATAATCTATGGGCTATAGCCGAAGAATACTATGGTGATCCCTATCTATGGCCATTGATTTATGAACGCAATAAAGATGTTATAGCCAACCCGGACATCCTGGTACCAGGTTCAGATGTATTTATACCGGCCCTGGAAGGTTCTGCAGCGGAATTGGAAAAATCGGATATTGAAGGACTAGCAAAGGGCAACGCCCTGGTTTACCGGGTATATTCGCAAAACAACACACCGGGAGCCCAGGATTTTTTGAAAGTAGCCTTAAAACTTGACCCAGGTATCATAAAAAAACTTGGTTGACCAAGGTACCGGCGATATTTTGGTTACTCAGGCGCGCGAATAAGCACAAAAGCCAATTCTATATCCTTTAATAATATAGCTTGTCGTCGTTCGTTAGTCGCCAAGGCTTATACGACAATCACAGAAGAACAAGATTCAGTGTGATTATACACCTAACTGGTAAGCAAAAAGTTTTTCACAAGAGCGACACTTAACCTAACTCGCCCCACATTAAGTTTATTTACGACGGTATTGTGGATATATTGTTTATAATCATCAAAACGTGTTCAAGCCTTTCATTATGCATATCAAGCCTCTATTACGGTACCGGCGTATTGGCTGAACAATCTTCCTGGTCAAGAGTATTGATTCTCCGGATGATTTAAATAATCGTAGCAAACAAAAATCAGGCTTCACATTGCGTGTGTTATTATTTTAACTTCAGTGTATAAATAATTTGGTATTGACATAATGAAAATAAGGTTTAGTTGCGGTTTATTTAATTGGATATCTGGTAACACTGCAAGTTTAAATAAGCTTTGCCCGTTTTTGATAATGATAGCAGTATTATTAGCAGCCTGCAGTCCCAAACACCCCGGTGAAACAGAACTGATAATCACAAACTCACGGAATAATGACGTTAAAGTGTACGCTGCGTTAGCTGTATCACCAGCAGAAAAAAGAAATGGATTATCACAATATGATGAGATTGGTTTTAATGAGGGGATGCTGTTTATCTATGGAAACAACCGCCACATTGATTTTAACATGCGAGGCGCACGGAATGATTTATCGGTAGCGTATATGGATAGTACGGGGGTTATTAAGGAAATTTTTAATATGATTATTGACCCTAATATTGTTTACCGATCAACAGAAAAATGCCGATATGCCTTACAGATGGCTTATGGCTGGTTTATGGAGAATGAAATACAGGCAGGCGACTCTGTACAGATAACCCGTGAAATAAGGTCTATCAAACCATTGTTTTAATTCGCTTTCGTTCCAATGAATCGAAGCAACGGCGGACCTGCCTGCGCGAAGCCGTAGTTTCGCTACGGCAAAGGCAGGCAAGAAGGTTTGGTTAAATTCCTCGCAGCTTGACGTGGAAAAATGAGTCTATGGCTTGCATTGGGGTTCATACTAATTGATTAAATTTTTAAAAAATCATTCAGATATATCAACCGGCTTTCGAGATTGTTTTAGTAAACTTTGTTTATGTTTGTCTATTAGGCGCCGTTCTTTAACAGCTTGTGGAGGCCGGGTCTTCTTACGATAAACAGGTTTCACAGCCGCACTTTGAATAAGCCCGACCAAGCGTTCTATTGCTTCGCGCCTATTCTGTGCCTGGGTACGGTAACGTTGTGCCTTGATAATAAGTACTCCATTTTTTGATACCCGCCTACCGGCTAATTCGATTAATCTTATTTTTATTTCTTCAGTTAAGGCGGATGAATTACAAACATCGAACCTTAAGTATACGGCACTGGAAACCTTATTAACGTTTTGCCCACCAGGGCCGGAAGAGCGTGTATAATGAAATTTCAATTCATCATCCGGGATACCGATATTCTTATTAATTTTTATCAATGTATGAAGATCTGGGATTTATGCATTATTGGTTTAATAGTGTAGATAGTTTTTCCAGATCCTTACGGATTTCACCGGCCAATGTGATTGCACGACCGGTCTTTCGATTTACCAGGACAAAGGTTACTAGAGCATCGACTACTGGGGTTGAATCAGAAGCCAATACAATCTGCTGGTCGAAAATGATACTTTTGTCACCAATTTTGGAAACGGAAGATTGTATTTCTAAATCATCACCCATATTTGCTGGATATTTATAGTTGATGTTAATATTAACCACAGAGAGTCCATACCCTGCGGTATGCCATTTTTCGCGATCAACGGTATCGTCTAACATGGCCCACCGTGCCTCCTCCAGGAACTCCAAATAGCGGGCATTATTTACATGGCCGTAAAGGTCAATATGGTAGCCGCGAACTTTTATTTTAGTTATGTGTGCCAAGATATTGTTTCTCAAATTTGTAGTTTAAGAGCGTTGGCAATCTGAGCCCCCAACTTTACATTGTTAAGGGCTAGCTTGATATTTGCCTGCAAGCTTCTGCCATTTGTCAGCGCAACAATTTTCTTTAAAAGATAGGGTGTGACCATTTTGCCGCGAATTCCTTCTTTGACGCATTCATCCAAAGCTATATTTATATAACCCTCCATTTCTTGGTAGGGAATTTCGTGGCTTACGGGTATTGGATTAACAACCAATATGGATGAGGCTATCTTAAGAGTTTTGTTGGTGGCATGGATGGCTACAATGTCCTCTGGTGAATCCGCGCGCGCTGGAACCGAATACCCGGATCCCTGGGAATAAAAAGCGGGAAAGACATCGGTTTGATACCCAATAACAGTAACGCCTTCGGTTTCTAAATACTCCAATGTAAGTGGGATGTCGAGCATTGCTTTAATGCCAGCCGATACAACCACTGACGGAATATTACCCAACACGCGTAAATCTTGCGATATGTCCAATGTTGTTTCTCCATTGCGATGGACACCGCCAATACCCCCGGTAGCAAAGACCTCTATACCAGCCCTGGCCGCGATATGCATCGTCGCCGATACGGTTGTTGCCCCGGATTGTTGACCGGCAACGGTGGTGGCGATATCCCGCACAGCCACCTTGTTGATATTTTTACCCAAGGTCAATTCATTCAGGGATTGTTCATTAAGACCGACTTGAATTTTGCCGCCAATAATAGCTATAGTTGCGGGGACAACCCCTTGTTTACGCGCAATAGTTTCTGCCTGTTGGGCGAATTCTAAATTATCGGGATAGGGCATCCCGTGACTGATAATGGTCGATTCCAGTGCCAATACGGGTAAACCACTGCTTATCGCGTCCGACACCTCTGAGGAAAAATGTAATAAACTTGTTTTCATAGCGGGTGATAATATCTATAAAAGTAATTATAGCCAACAACTCATGTAGGCCCAGCCTCAGGAGCAAAAAAGAAAAAAGCATAGCTGTAGTGACGACAAGAGCGGTTTAAATTGCAATTCAAATCAAAAAAATTGTGCCATCTTTAACACAGTGGTAACTTCCCGTCAGCCTTTTGATTCACCTCTATCTGATTCTATCTGTTTTCACAGATCAAAGACAATCTTGTAAATGCAATTGCGACTGAAAAATCTAATTTTTCCTTTAAACAAATCAATATCCCGTCAGGTGTTATTGTTAGCTCTGCCAGTTATTCTTAGCAACTTGAGCCGTGTTTTTATGAATTTGACAGATATGGCGATGGTTGGCAGGCTGGGTGCGCCTGCACTGGCAGCGGTGGGTATGGGTAGTATGGTCGTCTGGACAATTCTCAGCATGGGGATCAGCCTGCGCACCGCCGTACAGACCGTTGCAGCCCGGCGCTTGGGCCAACAGCGGAGGTTGGAATGTAGTACGGCCCTGCACAATGGATTGTTGTTGGCGATAATCAGCGGTCTGCCCCTCTCGCTGATTGGCTACGCATTATCAGACCGACTGGCACCGATTCTGCTGGCCGATCCGATGGTGATTCCATTGTGTGCAGATTATATGTCTTTGGCTTTTATCAGCGTTTTCTTTAGCAGCCTCGGATTTGCTTTTCAGGGCTTTTATACTGGGGTAGAAAAAACCCGTATCCATATGAATGTTACCATTGTTGCTAATGCTTTAAATATATATCTCAATGCTGGATTGATTTATGGCAGCAATGGTGTAGCTGGTTTTTTTGATTCGCTATGGGGTGGGAGTCTGTCATGGGTTGGGCTGGCCTGGGCCTGGCTGCCATTTCCGGCCCTGGGGGTCAAGGGTGCCGCCGCCGCGACCCTGCTGGCATCGATCTGGTTGCTAATCCATTATCTACTGTACCTGATTGTGCCGGAAATCAGGAAACGCTACCAGACTCACCGCATTCGACTCGATTGGCAGATGATGCGTCGGCAGGTTTCTCTGGCCTTGCCCCTGGCCACACAGGAACTGCTGGTAATGGGTGGCTTCGTAATGTTTTTTAAAATAGTAGGTATGATCGGAACACCGGAGCTGGCGGCTACAGAGGTAGTTTTCAGTATTATGGGCGCCTCATTTATGCCGGCTGCCGGAGTGGGGCAAGCTTGTGCGACCATGGTAGGTAAATTTCTTGGAAAACAACGCCCCGAGCTGTCAGAAATCAGTATTGTGGAAAGTGTCCGCTGGTCGCTGATAATAATGGGAACGATGGGGATCATTTTTTTTATTTTCCCCGATCGGATATTACCGCTCTTTACAAATGATCCTGCCGTCATTAAAGCAGGTATTATCGGATTGCGCGTTCTGGCGTTTGCCCAATTTGCAGATGCGGTTGGAATTACGTTATGGTTTGCCCTGACCGGAGCCGGAAACACCATCTTTCCTGCGGTTATTGAAGTTGTAATTGCCTGGTGTTTCTTCCTCCCAGTCAGCTATTTTACAGGAGTCGTTTTTGGTCTTGGTTTCTTTGGCCCATGGTTTACCTTTGCAATTTATATCCTGCTTTTTGCCAGCCTGATGACCTGGAAAATTTTGCAAGGTGATTGGAAATCGATCGCAGTATAGAAGTTTATCCCCCCGATTAACTAATCTGTGGATGAGTTAAATAACGATACAGTATTTTGTTAATAAAAATGGACAGGCAAGTCTGCGAATTGGTAAATTTATTGTCTTAATTAATCGCAGGAATAAAAATTATGACTATGAAACGAAAAAGGGTTATGATAGATGGTAACGAGGCTGCCGCCTACGTTGCCTATAAAACCAATGAAGTATGCGCTATCTACCCGATTACGCCATCGTCACCCATGGGGGAATGGTCCGACGCCTGGTCTGCTGTCGGAAAAAAAAATATTTGGGGAACAAGCCCCGATGTAATTGAGATGCAGAGTGAGGGCGGGGCCGCCGGAGCGGTTCACGGAGCCTTGCAAAGTGGGGCACTAACCACTACTTTCACCGCCTCACAGGGATTATTATTGATGATTCCAAATATGTTCAAAATTGCGGGTGAATTGACATCGACAGTATTTCATGTATCCGCCCGCACCGTGGCCACCCATGCTTTATCGATCTTTGGTGATCACTCCGATGTAATGGCTGCCCGCACAACGGGTTTTGGATTTCTGGCGTCGAGCAACGTACAGGAAGTAATGGATATGGCTTTAATTGCTCAAGCGGTAACCCTGGAAGCCCGGGTACCCTTTGTACATTTCTTTGATGGTTTCAGAACATCGCATGAGGTACAAAAAATAACGCAAATAACTGACAATGAAATTCGTGCTTTAATTAATGATGATTTGGTTTTTGCCCACCGTAAGCGCGGTTTAAACCCCAATCAGCCGGTCTTGCGCGGTACGGCCCAAAACCCGGATGTGTTTTTCCAGGCTCGAGAATCCTGCAATCCCTATTATGAAGCCACCCCGACAATTGTCCAGAAAGCAATGGATAAATTCTACAAAATGGCCGGCCGTCGTTATAACCTGTTTGATTATGTGGGTGCACCGGACGCGGATAAAATTATTATTGTCATGGCTTCCGGTGCCGATACGGTTCGGGAAACAGTTGATTATATTAATAAACAAGGTGCTAAAGTTGGTGCTGTAATAGTCCACCTGTTTCGACCCTTTTCAGTTGAGCATTTTGTTGATGCCCTGCCGGAAAAGGTCAAAAAAGTCGCCGTATTGGATCGAACTAAAGAACCAGGTAGTGTCGGCGAACCAATGTATCAGGATGTAGTTACCGCCATTATGGAAAAACCAGATAGGTTTGCTGCTTATCCCAAAATTGTTGGCGGCCGCTACGGCTTGTCTTCCAAGGAATTTACACCGGCCATGGTAAAGGGTGTTTTTGATGAACTGGAAAAGGAATCCCCGAAAAACCATTTTACCGTTGGCATCAATGATGATGTAACCCATACCAGCATTGCTTACGACCCGGCTTTCTCTATCCATGGAGACGATGTATTCCGCGGTCTGTTCTATGGCCTCGGGGCGGATGGTACCGTTGGAGCCAATAAAAATTCAATTAAAATAATTGGCGAAGGAACAGATAATTTTGCCCAGGGATATTTTGTTTACGATTCGAAAAAATCGGGCAGCATGACTATTTCTCATTTACGGTTTGGTAACGAAAAAATCCGCTCGCCTTATCTGATTGGCCGCGCCAATTTTATTGCTTGCCACCAGTTTGTATTTTTAGAAATCTATGACATGCTTAAAGATGCCGATCCCGGTGCCACCTTCCTGTTAAACAGCCCCTTCGCTGTCGATGAGGTTTGGGATCATCTACCGGCCAAAGTAAAAAAACAGATCATTAAGAAGAAAATCAAATTTTATGTTATTAATGCGTTGCAGGTAGCTAAGCTGACAGGCATGGGCGTGCGGATAAATACGATCATGCAGACCAGTTTTTTCGCTATTTCAGGTGTACTGCCCAAAGCTGAAGCAATCGCAAAAATTAAGAAAGCAATCAAAAAAACTTATGGTAAAAAAGGTGAAGAGATTGTTGAAAAGAATTACCGGGCCGTTGATGAAACCATCAATAATCTGCATGAAGTAAAAATCCCCGGAACCGATTATTCCGGGGAAGCCATGGATAATATTGTATCTGATAAAGCACCGGAATTCGTAAAAAAGGTTACGGCAAAAATAATGTCTGGTCTTGGTGATCAATTACCGGTGAGTGCTTTCCCTGCCGACGGTACCTGGCCTACAGCTACCACGCAATGGGAAAAACGAAATGTTTCTTCAGAAGTACCGGAATGGGATCCCGATATCTGTATTCAGTGTAATAAGTGCGCCTTTGTTTGTCCCCATGGCGTAATCCGCATGAAAGTCTATGATAAGGAATTACTGAGCGACGCACCGGATACATTTAAGTCCACCAAGGTTCGCGGGCGTGAATGGAGGCCCGAAGAAGTTTATACTTTGCAGGTTGCTGTCGAAGATTGCACCGGTTGCGTGCTTTGTGTTGAGGCCTGCCCGGTCAAGGATAAGTCGGATACAAAACGCAAGGCTATTAACATGGTGGATCAATTACCACTTCGCGAAAGTGAACGCGCCAACTGGGATTATTTCCTTGATTTGCCGGAGGTTGATCGGGGATGCTTGAAACAAAGCACAATTAAAGGGTCCCAACTTTTACAGCCGCTATTTGAGTTTTCTGGAGCTTGTGCCGGTTGCGGCGAGACGCCCTACGTGAAGCTGATTTCACAATTATTCGGTGACCGCATGATTGTTGCCAATGCCACGGGCTGTTCGTCCATTTACGGCGGCAACCTGCCGACCACACCCTGGGCCAAAAATTCCGATGGTCGCGGCCCTACTTGGTCAAATTCCTTGTTTGAAGATAATGCTGAATTCGGACTTGGTTTTCGTTTGGCGATTGACCGACAGAATCAATTTGCCAAGGAATTATTGGAAAAATTAGGTCGCTCGGTAGGTTCCGATTTGGCCGACGCGATTCTTAATGCTGATCAGAGCGAAGAAGCCGGTATTTTCGATCAGCGTGACCGGGTTGCCGAACTGACGGGAAAACTGAAAACACTGGCAACCCCGGAAGCCAAACAACTATTGACCATTGCTGATAATCTGGTAAAGAAAAGTGTCTGGATTATGGGTGGCGATGGTTGGGCTTATGATATTGGGTACGGGGGTCTGGACCACGTGCTGGCCTCAGGCCGGAATGTAAATATCCTGGTAATGGACACCGAAGTATACTCCAACACCGGCGGCCAGGCCTCCAAGGCTACCCCACTGGGATCGGTTGCTAAATTTGCTGCGGCAGGCAAGTCTTCCAATAAAAAAGACTTGGGTATGATGGCCATGAATTACGGTAACGTGTACGTTGCACAGATTGCCATGGGCTCCAGTGACATACAGACTGTACGAGCCATTCTGGAAGCTGAATCCTATGACGGACCGTCACTCATTATTGCGTACAGTCATTGCATAGCTCACGGTATAAATATGCAACGAGGCCTTAACCAGCAAAAACTGGCTGTTGACAGTGGACATTGGTTATTATATCGCCATGACCCACGATTAGTTAAGGAAGGTAAAAACCCTTTAAAACTTGATTCAAAGGCTCCTTCAATTAGCCTTAAGGACTATATCTATAATGAAACACGTTATAAAATGCTTACTAAAATCATGCCTGAACGCGCCGAACAATTGCTTAATAAAGCTGAAGAAGCCGTTGTTAAACGGTACGAGCAATATAACCAACTCGCCAGCGTTCCGGTAAATAAGCAGTAGGAGAATTGCAATGCGATTAAAAACATCCTATTTGGGATTTAATTTAAAAAACCCAATAATTCCTTCAGCATCACCCCTTTCACGGGAGATAGACACGGTTAAACAACTTGAGGATGCCGGCGTCTCTGCAATTGTTATGTATTCATTGTTTGAAGAACAGATTCGTCATGAAACCGAGGAAATTGAACATTTCATGGAATATGGTGTGGACAGTTTTTCCGAATCATTGTCTTTTTTTCCGGGCGGCCATGATTTTATTCGCGGACCAGAAGCCTACCTGGAACATATCAGATCCTTAAAGGATGCCGTTGAGATTCCAATCATTGCCAGTTTAAACGGCAGTACCCAGGGTGGTTGGACCGACTATGCCCGTAAACTGCAGGATGCTGGCGCTGATGCCCTTGAGTTGAATGTTTATAGTCCGCCTTCCAAGATTGACGAAACCAGCGCAATGATCGAGGATAATTATGTGGAAATCCTCAAAAAGGTTAAAGCTCAAGTTACCATCCCGGTTTCGATGAAATTGGGACATTATCTCACTGCTTTACCAGCCCTGGCAAAACGCTTGGAAGATGCCGGTGTTGATGGTCTGGCACTGTTTAACCGCTTTTATCAGCCCGATATTGATCTGGAAAAACTGGAAGTTGTTCCAAGCGTTCACCTTAGTACGCCAACCGACATGAGGATGCCGCTACGCTGGATGGCAGTTCTTTCAACAATGCTGAAAGTCGATTTGGGTGCCACTACTGGCGTTCATTCCGGACAGGATGTAGTTAAATTACTCATGGCCGGTGCCGACGTTACCTTTGTTTGCTCAGCCCTACTGAAGCTTGGCCCCGAACATGTAATAACCATCCTTGATGAAATGGAATCATGGATGGATGAACATGAGTACGAAAGTGTTGAGCAGATGAAGGGCAGCATGAGCATGAAAAATGTATCCGACTCGGAAGCCTTTATGCGTTCGAATTACATGAAAGCGCTGAATAAATACAAATAAATTTTAGCTGATAGATATACATTTTAAAAATAAAGCCCTGGTCGATTTGACTGGGGCTTTTTAATAAGTGATATACCAAGTAATTTCATCACGTGGATATAAAGAAATCATATTTTAGTCGCTTCGGTGTTGGTCCTGCTGGAATAGCCGTTACAGTTGTTATTTGGGTTATTTTCTACACAGTGGAAGAAATAGTAAATATTCCTCCGATGTCAATCCATCCCGTATTACGGTTTATCTTACTGTTAATGTTTCTGATCGATGCCGCCTATCTGGTGGTTGGCGGTCTTTATACTCTGGCTAAAAACAACTGGGGGCAAAAACTGATTACCACCGGTCCCTTTCTGTTTGTACGACATCCGCTATACAGCGCGCTGATTTATTCTGCAACCGGCGCCCTGGCCTTGAGCCTATATTCATGGAGCCTGCTGGTAGCAGCCGTACCATTGTCATTTTATTGGAGCTGGCTGGTAACTAAGGAAGAACGGTTCCTTAAAAAAGTTTTTGGCGAAGAATATGAACGGTATTGTGCTACCACTGGACAGTTTTTTCCATCTTTTAAAAATATTGAAGATAAGTTTTCCTGATATCCAATAAGACCAAATGATAGGTGTAAATTTATCCGTGAGAAATACAGAATAACTTCTGGTGTATAAACCACAAAAAATGAAATTAATTAAAAAATTTTTCAACTTATTTATTGACGTAACAACTGGGATACCAAATGAAAAACAATAGACCAAATGGGGCTTTTGAGTTTATCAAATCTTCCGGTGGAATCGATGAATATCGCTTGAAGTCTAACGGTTTAACGGTTTTATTGTTGGAAGACCATTCCACGCCGGTGGTTACTTTTATGATTACCTATCATGTTGGGTCCCGCAATGAAGCTATTGGCCACACCGGCGCCACCCATATTCTGGAACATATGATGTTTAAAGGGTCTCAGAATTATAACCGTGAAAAAGAAACCCGTGCGACAGAAGTTCTCCAGAATCTGGGTGCTCAAATCAATGCTACAACCTGGATGGACCGCACCAATTATTTTGAACTGCTCCCCAGTGAGCACTTGGAAGAAGGCATTAAAGTAGAAGCCGACCGCATGCGAAATGCTCTGCTGCGAAATGACGACCACCAAGCAGAGAAGGAAGTAGTTAGAAATGAATTCGAGCGAGGAGAAAATGAACCGTTCACTGCCCTGGATAAAAATATCTGGGCCACTGCTTTTCAAGCCCATCCTTATCACCACCCTACCATTGGTTGGCTCCCGGATATTGAAAACGTATCCATCGAAAAACTGAGACAGTTCTACAATACTTATTACTGGCCGAATAATGCCTCGGCCACTATCATCGGTGATTTCCAAAGCGAGGAAGCCCTGGTTTTGATAGAAAAATATTTTGGTCAGTATCCGCGCTCACCCAACAAGATACCGGTAATGTATACCACCGAGCCCTTCCAGGAAGGCCCACGTCGCTTGGAAATTAACCGGGTCGGGCAAACTGGTATTATCGGTGTTGCCCACAAGGTTCCCAATGGCCGCCACGAAGATGTTTATGCCCTTCAGGTTATGTCGAAAATCCTGGGAGGGGGTAAGTCCAGCCGCCTGTACCGCAAGCTGGTGGAGTCCGGTTTGGCGACCAACCTGTTTATGTTTGATTTTGTATTTCACGACGATGGTTTGCTTATAGCTTATGCTTTTTTGACACCTGGAACTGATCATAGCATTGTTGAGAAGATCATCCTGGATGAATATGCGGATACAATTGTCGAAGGTGTCAGCAATCAGGAAGTAAAAAAGGCACAGGCCCAATTGCGCTCCGATATTGCCTTTAGCCGGGATGGATCGTTCTCGATTGCCAGCAGTCTGAACGAGGCCATCGCCATTGGCGACTGGACGCTCTACACTAACCTGTTGGCGAACTATAATCTGGTTACCGCTTCCGATGTAAAGCGGGTTGCCGGAAAATATTTGGTTAATGACCAGAGTACTACCGGTTGGTTCATCCCTAAAAAAGCGGAACAAACGGGAACAAACTTAACTAAAGGCGTTCACCAGCCCCAGGCCTGGCAGAACGGGGTACTTGACGAATCGCTAATGGATCCTGTTATAGGAGCAAAGCCGCACGGCGGTAGGGGTGTGGCTTTAGCGGCGCAGATTACAGAGCAACAAGTACTCGAAGGCCTGCATATATTTACAATGAATAATGGTGTCACCGATGTAGTTACTATTGCCGGTAGTATGTTGGGCGGCGATGTTTACAGTCCCCGGGAAAATTCCCTGCTGGCGGATATGGTGGCGGCCATGCTGGACCAGGGAACACTAGTCCATGATAAACTGGAGATTAATGAAGCCTTGGAATCGGTGGGGGCGAGTATTGGTTTCAGCAGTGGTAATTATAGAGTTCGCTTCTCAGCCCATTGTCTCAAGAATGATATCCCGCTTGTGATTGATTTACTGGCCGAACAACTGCAGAAACCTGCTTTTAATACAGATGATCTAACAACAGTAAAAAAACGTTTGATTGGGGGGCTTGAAAGAAGTAAGGAGAATACGCGCATACAGGCTCAGATCGCCCTACTGCGAAAACTATATCCGGAGGGGCACTCGAACTATCGGCTGACTATCGACGAAGAGATTGCTTTTATTGAGGAAACCAGTTCCGAGGATCTGAAGAAATTCCATAATCGGACCTACGGACTTGGTTCGGTTTTATTAGTGGCTGTAGGTGATGTCGATAAACGTTCATTTGCTAGAGCTGTCAAAACGGCCTTCAAAGGCTGGCAGTGCTCTCAACTGGAAGAATTCAGCCATGAGCTGAAGGCTGTTAGTAAACAAAGCCAGAAAGATATTATTTTGGTGCCCGATAAAACCAGTGCCGATATGTTTATCGGACAGGCCATCGGAATAGATCGCAACCATGACGATTATTATCCACTTATGGTTGGTCTGTATATTTTGGGTGGCAATTTTTCGGCGCGACTCATGAGTACTGTCCGAGACCAGCAGGGCTTGACCTACGGTATCAGCGCCGGTCTTGGGGGTGTTGATAACGGTAATGATGGTTATTGGTTTTCCTGGGGTACTTTTGCCCCGGATTTATTGGAAAAGGGACGGCAAGCCACCCTGGAGCAATTGAGATTGCTGGTGAAATCCGGCATTACCGATCAAGAACTGGCCAACAAGAAAACAACTCTGACCGGCTTGTTTAAAGTCGGCCTGGCAACTACCGCCGGCCTTGCCGAGTATATATTAAATAATGCTGAGCGTGGACGTGAAGTGGCTTTCCTCGACCAGTTTCCTCTAATCATTGAGGGGCTTAAACAGAAACAGGTCAATGCCGCTTTCGGAAAATACATTGATCTGGAAAAATTGATCTATGTCGCAGCAGGAACGATCAGTGATTGATAACCAGGGTATTGTCGATAATAACACCGTCATAAAAAATTCTGAAAAGCCTTAACCAAGGGGAACATAAATTTATGGATGTTATCTTGATTGCCGCCGTTACTGCTAATGGAATGATCGCCCGTCATAGCCATGAGGTTGTGAATTGGTCCTTGGATTTAACCCTTTTTAAAAAACAGACAATGGGCTTCCCGGTAATTCTTGGTTCAAACACGTTTGATACGCTAGCTGTTGATCTTGAAGGAAGAGAGATCATTGTTGTTCACCGAAATGACGATCCGGCCCGTGTTATCAACCGCCTTAAAGCAGAACGTTGTTTCATAATCGGTGGAAGCCGCACATATGGTCGTTTTGCGCCTTTTTTGACGCGGATATATTTAACTTTTCATCCGCTGGTTTTCGCTGATGGAATACCGTTATTTACAGGGTTGCAAAAGGAACTTAATCTGCAATTTATAGCTAAAATTCCTGTACTGGAGAGTGCGGGGATATATCAATTCCAATTTAAAATAATAAAACAGTGATAATGGTCACTATACCTGACTGCAATCAGTATTAAGTTTGGCTTTAAATTTTGTACCAATCCAAATACATTGAGAAAATTAATTAATTATAAATAAACCCCCACTATCCCCCGGGGGTGTTTTACTGAATACCTAGCTGTTAAAAGAGGACAATAAGATAATCTTATAAGTTTTATTGAGTTAATGTAAGTGACACAGACCATAGTGGAACTATTTATATAGCTTTAAATTAAAGCTGGTTTTAACTTCAGGGCTGAAAATTTTTGGAGAAATTGTGAAGACATACAAAATAATTATTATTTCAATAGCAACCATAACATTACTGACGTTATTGGGTGTGCGTGAGTATGCGTTTATGCAGATGGGCAATAATATGGATCACATTGCTTCCCATCTACAGGATAGGGAGCGCTATCAACAGGTGTGGTTTGATGCTATATCACGCTCGGTGGAAATTACCGCGTATAATCCAATGCGGAGCCAAACCGACGATCGTCCTTGGGAAACAGCCAGCGGACGGCGCGCCTCATTGCAGTCATTGGCCGTGTCGAGAGATTTATTGGCCAATAACGGCGGACCATATAATTATGGCGATACCGTCTATGTTGTGGTTCCCTTTATTGTTGACGATACCATGAATAAAAGATATACAAACCGGGTCGATATATTTTTAGAACGCCAATGGGCTGCTCGGATTTGGGGCGAAAAGGTCGGCTGGATCGCTAACTAAATAGGTTTGCCGCAGCTAAAATCCTATATTAATGATTGGCAACATCGGTTGGCCACTACCTCCGGGATTGTGGTTTAGCAGGCCAATTTGAACCCCCGTTAGCTGGTCGCTGTAATTAATTAAACCAATCTGACAGCCTTTTGTAGATTTACTTTTGTTTATTAGACTGGCCTGGGCGCCGTATAATTCGCTGCAGGTGTTAAAAACTCCGTACTGAAGGCCAAACACCCTGTCAGCCTGATTACTTAATCCACCCTGCAGACCCATTAAATCGTGATTCAATTCATTAATCAAGCCGATATCGACGCCATAGACCGAGTGATTTTTAGCATGTACTAAATTAAAGCGAAAACCATATATTTTCGCCGATTCCGGCAGCATCTGCTGCGGATAGGCAAAGGCAAATTGAATTGGTGACCAGCTTTCCCTGTCCGGCGGCGAAGGATTGTGCTGGGTGGTGGTTGCAAATTCATCCTTAATCTGTTTGATTCCGTTTTCAAGTATTGCAACTATAGACCCTGGACCCGATTCTGTATGGGATGATAGTTGCTCAGGTGGTTGCCGATCAGATAAAGAGCCTTCATTGGCCAGATCAACGGCATAGCTAGAACCTATTTTCCCAACCGTTCCGCCAACCATTTACTGAACCCCAAGAATCAATCCGGCCTGAATAAAGCATTCATTTGACATACAACCAGATTGCTGGAAACCCTGCTCAGCCAGGATGGTTTCCATCTGAGTTCGTTCGACTACTTGATAACGGCCATCCTGAACCAGGGCAGAGCGTAAACGCTCGGTTAATATTTCTGCTTCTTGCGGGGTAATGCCCTTCCCTTCCAAGGTAAGAACGGCGATGGGCGTGGTCAGGGATGCTTCGGACCCGACTGGTTGCCCAGAGACCCAGAAGATAATAATTAGAAGGACGAACAGAACATTTTTCATATTGCACGAACTTTGTTTTCCAAATTAATTACGAGAACGCAAGCCAATTATAATAACCCAAGTTTAATAATATTTGAATATTGTGGGAGTGATTAATTTAACAGGGAGTCCAGGGTTGATTGTATTAGTGGAAAAAGGAAAGCCCCCAAGGATGGGGGCCTGAGGGGTAGAGAGAGGTCTTTTATTGGAAATTCACAAAATTAAGGATATAATCCCGTAGAGTAATTTTTCCTGCGTCGACTTTACTTACTGCCTCCAAATTGACAATAACATAAATTGGTTCACCCTGCTCCAGAATTATTTTGACCATCCCATTTTCAGTGGTAACACCCTCAGTCTGGAGTTGTTTAATACCATTCCAGATTGCTTGATCTAGCGTTTGGTGTTGTTCCATTTTGATGGTAGTAACCACGGACATGTCAAGCAGGTCGATGGTTGTTGTTTTTGAATTATCAGCACAGAGAAGTATCGCACCTGTAAGTAATATGATTGCAATTCTATTCATTTTATTACCTTTTAATTTTTACCTTTAAAAAATGTAACACGCCTGTTTAGACCTGAGGAGCACCCAAAGGTTGTCAGCTTTTAATATTTAAATTGCAAAGACTTGAAAATTGTGAGCAATATCACTTACCATACAACCGCTGAAAAAAGTGATAGTAACAGATCAGTTATTTTGCCTGCTTTTGGCATCTGGGGCACAGATAAGTGCCCCTTTGGGCGACCCTTGTTTTAATAATTCCGGTATTGCAGCGTGGGCACGGTTCCCCTGTCCGGTCGAATATTTTCAGTTCATTGACGAATTCACCGGTTTCACCATCGCCGAATTTAAAATTAATAATTGTTGTCCCGTTTTTTGCGATACTTCGTTTAAGAATCAGTTGAATCACATCATGCAGCATTATTGTCTTATTACGACTAATTTTGTTACTTGTTGTTTCAGGATGGATCTTTGCCGCCCACAGCGCCTCGTCGACGTAAATGTTTCCAAGGCCGGCAATGAAGGATTGATCTAATAGTAATGGTTTAATTTTCTGTTTAGAAGTTTTTAGTCGAGAAATCATCCAGGGCGCAGTGAATTCATTCCCTAAAGGCTCAACCCCAAGTTTGATTTCGATGAAAGCCAAACTTTCAGAGTAGTAAAAACGTCCAAATTTTCGATAATCCTTGAAATACAATTTTGATCTATCGCCAAAAACAATGGTTGCCGTAATGTGACGGGATTTATCTTCCGGACCCAGGTGCGCCAGCAGTCGGCCGGTCATGCGTAAGTGGATTAGCAGGTACCCGCTGTTCAGCTCCAGCACAATATATTTACCGCGCCGGCGGGCGGCAACGATGCTCTGGCCCCTAATAAGTCGGTTAAATTCCGCCGGTGTGTGAGTAGCTAGCACTTTTGGGTAATCGGCAGCAGTTTCTACCGCCTTGATAGTTTTTCCAACAATCAGTGGTCGAATTGATCGGACAACGGTTTCTACTTCGGGTAATTCAGGCATGTCTAATTCCTTTGCTGGGTTAATTTATAAATAAAGGTCAAATCAGTTTTGATTTATGTGCTCAAATCATTTTATTTCAGTTTCCTGAAAAACCATCAGATTTTTGACATTAGTAGAGCCATAGTTAGTTATTGAAATACATTGCATTTTGAATTTATTTATTGAGCATTTAATGTGATAAGTATATGTTTAATAGATAATAATAAATTGATATTAAATCCACGGGGTCAAATTAATTTTAAATTCCCACAGTTGTGCTGTTCTATGGCAGGTTTCTTGATCATTGTTTGTAAAACTTAACTATGGTGACAAAATGAAAATAATTTATTATACTATAATAGTCAGTGCCCTGTTTTTTGGCTGTGATGGAAACAGTGCTTCGTCTGCCGATAGCGATTATCTGAAATTGCGACCGTTAACCGCCAAGGAACAAAGCCTGATTGAGTCCAATCAGCAATTTGGCTTAAACCTGTTACAAGCGATCGCAACTGTCGATTCCACAGGTAATTTATTTATTTCACCTTTGAGCGTTTCAATGGCCTTGGGAATGACACTGAACGGTGCCAGTGGACAGACCTACATAGATATGCAAAACACACTTGAACTTGCTGGCCTATCGGAGACGGATATTAACCGAGCCTATAAATCTACCATGGATTTGTTGATGTCCATTGACCCAGACGTGATCACCAAGATCGCCAATTCAATCTGGGTCAAGGAAGGTTTCCAGGTGGAAGACGCTTTTATCGATACCAACGAATTTTATTTTGATGCCTGGATCGCCGAACGCAACTTTGCTGATCCTGCCACCCTGGAGGAAATCAACACTTGGGTGGCGGACAACACTAACGATAAGATAACCGAAATACTTGACCAGATACCTGCCGAAGCAGTCATGTACCTGATCAATGCCATTTATTTCAAGGCGATCTGGGAATTTGAGTTTGATAAAAATATTACCGCCCAAGCCGATTTTTTCATTACCCCGGATGATATTACTTCAGTGGACATGATGGGGCTTACAGCCGATCTGAAGTATTATGAGGATAATCGGATACAGATTGTCGATTTGCCCTATGGCCGTGGTAATTATACCATGACAGTATTTTTACCCAAACAAGGAGAAAACCTTAACGAATTTGTTGTGGAGTTGGATGGTCAGCAACTTGAGCACTGGCTTGCTAATCTCCAGCTCAAATCAGGGACGGTTTTCCTGCCTAAATTGAAGACCCGCTATAAGTTGTTAATGAACAACGTATTGACTCAACTAGGAATGGGAATAGCCTTTACCGGACTGGCGGATTTCAGTCGTATCAATCCGGTGCACGATCTATTTATCAGCCGGGTTATTCACGAAGCTTTTGTGCAGATTGATGAAGAGGGTACCGAAGCTGCTGCCGTAACAGTTGTGGAAGTTTCTTTAACATCAGATTCGGATGGCCCGAACATAGAATTTTCCATGTACATCAACCGTCCCTATCTATTTCTGATTCGCGAGCGTGAAACCGGCACAATTTTGTTTATGGGTAAAATCCAGGAGCCGGTTTGGGAGGATTAGGAACTTACCGTAATAGCCTGAAAACACTAAGATTGTAGTTACATCTAGTATGTAACATGAGTTTTAGATTTTACAGCAACTGACCGCTGAGCTGCAGCAATTTTAATTCATAGTTGCGGGCCGCGTATCTGGCCTGGGTAATTCCGATTTGGGTACGGGAAAGATTTAGTTGAGCCTCCCGGAATTGCAGCGAAGTGATCTGTCCCAATCGGAATAATTCCCGGGCGCGTTCAAAATTCAACTGGGCGTATTCCAGCGTTTTCTGCTCGCTTGCCAGGGTTGTCAGACTGTTGCCATAAGCAGAGTGAAAAGAGACCACATCCTTTTCCAGGTTAAGCAAAGCATCAGCCTCGTTTAATTCGGCATTCTTTAGAGCGATCCGGGCATTCTGAACATTGGTTTTACGCTTTCCACCATTGAATAAATTCCAACTAAAATTAAAATTATGCCGCAGTGCTTTATTGGGGTCGTCCAGACCAATCCCAAAATCAAGAGCGGTTTGATCGCGGCCGATGGAAGTGGAATAGGTCAACTGGGGTAAAAAAGATGTTTTACTTGATTTAAGGTTGAGTTGGGACTGTTCCACTGAGCTGGCGGAAAGGAGGAGAACGCTGCTGTTTAATCTGGTTTTCTCCGATAAATCAGCCAGATCATAGTTGGTAAAAGGGCTAATATCGGGTTGTACAGCAATTTCCTTTTCTGATTGCCAGCCCAATAAAATATTGAGATTGCGTCGGGCTTCATCTTCGGCCTGCTGAATATTCATAAAAGCGATAGAATCAGAATTAAAATCTACCTGGGCACTGAGATAATCGAGGCGCCCCAGGCTTCCCAACTCCATTCTTTCACGGGAGAGGGTCAACCGTTCCTGCGACACCCGCAATTGTTCTTCCGCAATTGCCAGGTTCTGATCAGCCGTGATCAGATTAAAATAAGCCTGAGCCACACCCAGCAGGGTGCTTTCAATCGTGAGTCGTTCCTGTAGTTCCGCCGAATTCAGTTGTTCTTTCAAATTCCGGTAGGCGTATATTTGACTCAGGCCGTTAAAAAGGGTATAAGACAGACTTAAGCCGGCCGAAGTATTCGTGCTGGCGCTACCCACGACAACACCATTTTGAATACCATTGAAATCGGTATAATTAGCTCCGGTGCTGGCATTCAGGTTGGGCAGTAAACCCGCATTACCGCGGGTAGCGTTATTATTACTCACCGCAGTCAGGTTGCGGGCAATCTGAATTTGATAATTATTATTTAAAGCCACCTTAAAAGCATTTTCCAGACTGAGATTCTCTGGGCTGGCGGCTAATATAAATCCGGGAAAAGTCAAAATAATCGTGGTTAATAATTGCTTCATTTTAATTCCTTAAAATCAAATTAATTTTTCAAAGGATTGCTCTTTAACTGCCCGCTCGACGGATTCCCGGGTTGGCAGATTCCCGGTTCTGAATTTTACCAACTGACGGTTAATACTATTGATTAATACCAGTAGAACCGGTAGAACCAGCAAAGTAATAAAGGTAGCCACCAGCACGCCATAGGCTACAGAAATCGCCATGGGAACGGTATGCTGAGCGTTGGGGTCGTTGGCTAGAATTAGTGGGAACAGGCCGGCCATTGTGGTAAGTGAAGTCAGGACAATCGGCCGGAAACGGGAAACACCAGCCTGAAATACGGCTTCCATAAATTTCACTTTCTCCCGCAATTTTCGATTCAGGGTATTAATTAGAACAATTGAGTCGTTCACCATAATTCCCAACAGGGCGATGACTCCGAAATAGGACGGCATATCGATAGCTTGGCCGTGAATGGCGTGACCCCACCCGATGCCAATCAGCCCCAGCGGCAACAAGCCCAGGATTAGAAAAGCCTGAACAAATGAGCGGAAAGTGAAGGCAATGATCGCGAAAAGAACTATCATAACCGGTGGTATGATCGCCACCATCGATTGCTGCGTTTCCCGCATCCGTTCTTTGCGTCCGCCAAAATAATACTGTATCCCGGGATATTTGGATTCAATCTTTGGTAGTATTTTCTGTTCAATTTCATTCTTGATTTCATTGATATTAACCGCCTTACTGAGGGCGTCCGCCTCTACCGTAACTTCACGGCGGCCGTTAATGTGATTGATCGTTGTGACCGAACGTTCAAACTCAAGCTGGGCGATATCTTGCAAGGGGACCGACAGACCCTGGGCGGTTCGGATACGCATATTTTCTAGGCTGCCGATTGAGGCGCGATCCTCAAGGTTATAGCGCACCCAAATCTTTATTTCATCAAGGCCACGATTTATCCGTTGGACTTCTGCCCCGAAGAAACCGCTACGCACCTGACTCATTACCGTCTGGAGGTCGAGACCCAGTAAAAAAGCTTTGTCTTTCAGGGTAATCTTGATCTCGCGCATGCCGACCTGATTGTTATCAATAACATTTTTCAGATCGGATAATTGTTTCAATTCATTTTTTAAATCAATCACTGCCCCGTTAATATCTTCCAGGTTATTGCTTAATAGGGAAATAGACACAGGTTTTCCGTAATGGCTTTCTTCCACATAATTGACCCGTTCTGCGTCCGCAATTGTGCCCGTTTTTTTCCGCATGGCGTTCGAGAAATCGGTAGAAGAGAATGTTCGCTCTTTAGTGTCGACCAGGTTTACATAAATTTCACCGGTACTGGCTGAAGTAATTTGCTTGACGATGCTGGTGACAACTTCCTGGCCTTCTTTTTCTGTGAATTTGTTGGCGACAAAGCGGGCCGATTGCTCGATTTTATTCAGGGCCTCCATGGTGAAACTTTCCGGCGTACCAGCGGGCATTTCCAATTTAACGGAAGTGTAATTATTGTTTTCAAAACCGCTGGACCCCACCTGAATTACACCGCCTTTCATTCCACCAATGGTGATGATGAAAAGGCCGGTCACGGTCAACAGTGCCAGTAATTTGTTTCTCAGAGCCCGTTTTAAAAGCGGGGCATACAACCGATCCCGGAAGCTGGCCGTAAGCTTGGTAACATATTTTTCCATTCGTGAAGATTTACGGTCGGTTTTAAGGGCGGCGGAATGAGCTATGTGCGCCGGTAAGATTAGGGCGCCTTCCACCAGCGATACCGCCAGGGCAGCGATGACTACGAAAGCCATTTCCTTGAACATCTGTCCGATCATGCCTTCTACCATCAGCAGAGCGGAGAATGCTACGATAGTTGTCAAAACGGCGGAAAAAACCGCCGGTAATACTTCCAGGGCGCCATCGATGGCTGCCCGAACGGGCTTCTTGCCCCGTTCGAAATGTTGAAAAATATTTTCCCCGATTACAATTCCGTCGTCCACCAGAATCCCCACCACCAGGATCATCCCGAATAATGATATCCGGTTGAGGGTCAAACCGTAGACTGCAGCCAGGCCAAACATTCCCATGAATGATAGGGGAATAGCGATTGCTACCCAGAATGACATCCGTATGTTTAAAAAGACGGAGAGGAAGATCATTACCATGATGAATCCGAGAATGCCATTACTCAGCAGGATTTCCTGCATGGTTTTAATACCAACAGAATTATTAATTATTATCGAAGCCTGGATTGCCCCATTCTGTTGATTGAAGAGCACTACATATTCTTCAATCGTCTCGGCGATATGAATTATATCTTCCGTGGCTGTGTACTGAACGGTTATCACCACCGCCGGACTGCCATCCACATAAACACGGTCTGGTTCATCGGACCATTTATCGCGGACGTTAGCAATATCACTGAGGCGGACAATAGCACCGGATTGTGAAGTGCGCAAAACAATGTTCTGCAAGTCGGTGGCATAGAATTTTTTCTGGGTTGTGCGGATGAATAATTCCTCGTCCACACCGCGAATTATTCCACCGGTAAGATCGATATTGGCGGATTTAATGGCCGCCACGGCTTCGTTAAAAGTCATGTTGTAGGTCAGTAAGTCTGCTTCTCGAAAAGCGATCTCTATTTCTTCATCGGGAAAACCGCTGATGACCGTTTTTGAAATTCCATCAATCGCCCGCAGATCGTCTTCAATTTCATGAGCTTTCACTTTCAGAATCTTCAGGTCGACATCGCCACTGATCATGAAATCGACGGCTTTAGAACGAAATTCCCACTTACTTACATTGGGTGGTTCCATCCCGGTGGGAAAAGAACTGACTCCATCAATGGCGTTTTTTACATCCTGCAGGACAATATCGGAATCGAAACCACTGATAATCTCCACCGTGATATTTCCGACGTTTTCGCGGGATCGGGAGCTGATCTTTTTTATCCCGGTGATACCTTTCAGATTATCCTCGATTTTAAGGACCACCCCCTCCTCGATTTCCTGGGGAGATGCACCGGGGTATACGGCAGATATCAAAATTACGCCCGGGTCAACCTGGGGCATCATGGTTGAACGCAAACTGGTAAATCCGAAATAACCCAGCACTACAATCAGCAGAATAACAACGTTACCGGCCGTCGGGTACTTGATAAAATATTCGATCAATCGTTTCATTAATTTTCCTGTGGTCAGATTGCTAAATAATCAGCGATTTATAATGTTTTAACCTGAAGACCATCATACAAATTTTGAGTTTTGGTAGAGAGGTTGATTCCATTTTCCAAACCGGTTACAAAGGCAACGTTGCCGAGCACGGCGATAATATTTACCGGCTGTTCGTGAATTATATCATCAGCCACCACTAACACTGAGTTGGTATTGGTTATAATTTTACGAGGTATTTCAACTGCCAGTACGACCGTTGATGTATTGATTGAGCCCTGTAAATATTGACCTGCCTTTAAATCAGTTCCGGCCAGGGTTACATATACGTTTACCATTTGCGATGCTGGATCAAGGCTGTTGCCGATTCTAGTTACGGTGCCGGTCCATTCGGCGGCTCTGTTACCATCATGAAGTTCAACCTGGTCGCCAAGGGCAACATAGCCGATTTCCTCAACCGAAACCTGTGTTTCCAGATCATAGAAATCGGTGTTGATAAATTCCCCCAACTTCTGACCATTCATTACCAGCGTCCCGGGCTTAATATTGCTCTGGATTACGATTCCGTCAAATGGTGCATATAAAGTGTATTTACTCAGGCGGGTTTCCTGAACCTTAATTTCATAATAATTCTGATAAATTCCTCGGCCGGCCACAAATAATTTTTCTCGGTCACCGCTGGGTTCCGGTAGTGGTTCAACGGGTTGGTCAATTTGATATTGATTCAGGTATTCTTCCCAGAGGGCATAACTTTCCGGGTGATCGAATTTTAGATCGGGTAAAAGTTGAGCAATTTTCATCAGCAGGTTGCTACGCTGAGCCATCAACCCCAGCTCGGCTTCTTCCGAACGAATTTGCAGCATCGGTTCACCTTTCCGGTAAGTGGTGCCTTCGAGAAACGACTTTGGGGTGGTTTCTAGCACACCACCGACTTCAGCGGAAATCTGAACATGTTCCCGAGCTGTCAGTTTACCGATAACGGCTACCTGTAATTGAATATTATCATTATTTACCTCAATCGTGCTGATTGTAGGCCTGGTGTCAAAATTTGGTTTTCTCTGCGGTGCCTTCCGGGAGGCAATTAACAGAACAGTTATAATTAAAGCGATGGTTAATACTCCGGAAGCGGTAATAATTCTTTTTAATGATTGATTCATTGTTAGTCCTCAAATGTTAATTAATCAGCATTGAATGCAGGCGGATATTATCCAGTTCCCCCGTAGGAGCGAAAAATAATTAGATGAACGCATGCTGTGAGCAATAAACCAGGGTAAAATCAAGATGAGCGCCTAATTATTCATTCATCCTGTAAAAAGGTGTGTTCACCGCTGGCGTGTCCCCGAATCTCTAAAATTGCGGGAAAGATTATTGTCACAGTGATAGTTTCCACCATGTTTTACAAAGCAAATACAAGTTCTTAAGATGGGCTGGACGGTAAATACCAGTTTCCCGGTCAGGGGATTATTTGAAAAGCGTTGGGCTCAGCATCTGTTGTTCTGGTTGGCGTACATGACACTGTTTTCTTCTTTTCATTTATCACGAGGCATCAGCGAAGGCGAGGGATTAACGGTTGCCCTGTTTGAGATAGTTCACCTGTCCGGATTACTACTGGCGGTTTATCTAAATCTTAGAATTTTAATTCCCCGCTATATTGATCAGAAAAAATATCTGCAATATGCCATTATGCTGTTGGCAGCGACGCTGCTAATATCAATCATGATTAATTTTATCATCGAGGTGTTTCTGCCTGACCCACCGTTGTTTAAAGGCGCCAGAAGACACAGGGTTGGTAAAGAAATTGAATTTTATATCTTTATGTATATGATGTTGCAGTTCTTTTTTGTTGCCGTGACTTCTTTCCTGCACTTTGTCAAAGAATCAGCTCGACTCAATGAAATCGCCCTGCGGGTTAAGGACCTGGAAAGCAGCAATCTTCATGCGGAATTGGATTCCCTGAAGGCCCAGATCAATCCCCATTTTCTCTTCAACACCCTGAACAATATTTATTCCCACAGTTTATTTAAATCAGAGCAAACCCCGGAGATGATTTTGAAACTATCCGGTCTGATGAATTATATGATTTATGAATGCCAGGATGCCCGGGTGCCGCTATCGAAAGAAATTGAATTTATCAAAAATTTCATGGCATTGGAAAAAGTCCGTGTGGACGAAAGTGTTAAGGTCAACCTGAATATCACCATTCCGGAAAATGGACATGAGCTGGCTCCGCTCCTGTTTATTCCCCTGCTGGAAAATGCTTTCAAGTACGGGGTCAATATCCGCGAAGGCTCTCCTTATATCAATATTGATCTAAATGTTTCCGAGAACGATATTCTGGAACTATCGATTGAAAATCTGTTTGATGAACCAGTTATCGGGCAGGAAGACGGTGGCACCGGCGGGATTGGCCTGATGAATGTCAGTAAACGCCTGGAATTGATTTATCCCGGCAAACATGAAATGGAGATTGTTGATAAAGATGGTAAATTCCGGGTGAATTTAAGAATTGACTTGAGGTAATTTTCGATGTCTTCTGCCGCCAACCTGACTTGTATTATCGTTGATGATGAAATGCCCGCCCGCCGGGTCGTGCGGAAATACCTCGAAGATGTACCCAGCGTCACCATACTGGCCGAATGCAAGAACGCCTTCGAAGCCTTAGAGGCATTACACAATCACCAGCCCGATCTGATTTTTCTGGACATCAATATGCCCAGGCTATCTGGGTTGGAATTTCTACGGACCCTGGCTAATCCACCACTGGTGATCATTACCACGGCCTACCGGGAGCATGCCATCGATGGCTTCGACCTGGATGTTGTCGATTATCTCCACAAACCCTTCGCCCTGGACCGCTTTCTGCGGGCGCTGGAAAAGGCCCGGGCGCGCCTGGCACCCCAACCGACCGAAACCATTGTAAAGCTTTCCGAAGCGGCCAAGACTGGGGACCAGTTTATCTTTGTCAAAGAGGATAAAAAAATGGTGCGGGTGGACTTGCGTGATATTCTCTACTTAGAAGCGGTGGGCGACTACGTGCGGGTGGTTACGCAACGCAAGGCATTGGTGACTTACATGTCACTGAAAAAAATGGAAGATTTACTGGCCCCGGAACATTTCCCCCGGATTCATAAATCATATATTGTCAATATTGCCCACATCGATTCCATCGAAGCCAACCGCGTCCGCATCCGGGAAGACAGCCTGCCGGTGGGTGCCAGTTACCGGGGCGATTTCATGAAACTGGTGGATGGTTTCATGGCTGGGAAGAAATAACGCTAAGGTGCGAGGGTACCGAGGAGCAGGGAGATTTATTTTAACAGTCTATGACCTTCGTCGCGGGTAACCGGGCACCCAATTATCCAACCGTTTTAACAGTTTAAATTTTCAAAATGCAATTGTGTAGGGACAACACATGTGTTGTCCCTACTAACCCCAATAGAAATTCAGCCGGTATCCCCTAACCAGCCGCAGGCACCTCTCGTTACTCACCGCTCTCGTTTTGGCACGCCAAAATGTTCTCTCTCATCACGGATTACTTATCACTAATTACTGTTCCCCATCAGTAAATTCACTGCCCAAGATTGTAAAATCGTGCACGAAATGTCAATCGCCATGAATGTGGTGGAAATCGCCACCAGCCAGGCTCTTCAGAATGAGGCGCAGAAAATCAATTCGATTGCTCTCGATATCGGTAGTCTGGCGGGGGTGATGATCGAATCGCTGGAATTCTACTTTGCCGCGGCCTGTAAAGGTACCATTGCCGAGGGGGCCGAATTGCAGATCAATGAAATAGCCGCGAAAGGTTACTGTCTTGATTGCACCGAAGATTTCCCGGCCGAAACCTACCTGACGGCTTGTCCGGCTTGCGGCGGCTTCAAAATTGACATCCTCCTGGGGCGGGAATTGAAAATCAAAACCATTAATGTTGATTAGGATGAACTATGTGTGATACTTGCGGCTGCGGACAACCGGCAGAAGCAATAACGATCCGGAAGCCGGGCCAGGTATCCGACCATTCCCATTCTCACGATCACCACAATCACGATCATTCCGATTCCCACACCATCAACGTGGATCAGGATGTGCTGTCAAAAAACAACCTGCTGGCGGAACGAAATCGCGGTTATTTCGAGGCTCTGGGAATACTGGCCCTGAACCTGGTCAGCTCTCCCGGCTCCGGTAAAACGACCCTGCTGGAGAAAACAATTATTGAATTGAAAGACAAAGTTTCTATCACCGTGATCGAAGGTGATCAGCAAACTATGCGTGATGCCGACCGGATCGAAAAGTGCGGCGTGCCCGTAGTGCAAGTCAATACCGGCACGGGCTGCAACTTGGACGCAGGTATGATCACCCGTGCCGTCAAGGAATTGACCATGGAGAACGGATCGGTTTTAATGATCGAAAATGTCGGTACCCTGGTCTGTACGGCTCTATATACAGAGAACAAAAACAACAACTTCCCGAGCATCACCGTTACCGCGGGTGATGACAAACCGGAGAAATATCCCCACATGTTT
>DAOWAH010000455.1 GCA_030634675.1 Fidelibacterota bacterium | reverse complement strand
GCCGTTGCCTGGCGCGTTTCGTAATCATCAAACAATGTTTCCGGCAGCGGCAGTTCCACGTCATCAAACTCATTCAAATGTTTGATATCCGGCATCCAATTACGATGGGGCGCTTTATGATGGACTAACAGGCAGAACGGTTTATCGGGGTCGCGATCATTCAAGCTGTCAATGGCAAAGTCAGTGATCAGATTGGTGGCATAGCCGGTATATTCCCGGGACTCGCCCTGCTCGATAAAACTTGGATTGTAATACCGCCCCTGTCCCGTAAGAATCTTCCAGTAGTCAAAACCGGTTGGATCAGTTCTAAGATGCCATTTACCGACAATGCCGGTCTGATACCCGGCTTCCTGTAATAATTTCGGGAAGGTCATCTGGGAACCATCGAATTCGTCGCGGTTATCGCGTAAGCCATTCAAATGGCTGTATTTTCCTGTCAGCATAGTTGCCCGGCTGGGACCACAAATCGAATTGGTGACAAAACTGTTATTGAACCGGACACCTTCATTCGCGATGCGATCGATGTTGGGAGTATTTACCATTTTGCTTCCATAACAACTAATGGCTTGTTCGGCGTGATCATCACTCATGATAAACAGGATATTGGGCGGTTTTGTTCGCGGATAGCAGGATGAAAAAAGTGTCGGTACAGATATGGCGACGGTGCCAATCCCCATCTGTTTAATAAAATCACGGCGAGTATGCTTCATTTTTCCCTCAATTATTTAGCTCAATACTATACTGATATTTGATATTGAAATTTAATTATCTTCCTACCAAATTTCAGCTTACAATTATTGATATCATACGCTAAATTGATTCCGACGACACTTAAATTCCTGATGTCATTTACTGGGAAAACCAGCTGATTATTATTATCGCAGTTATATTGAGCGGCAAATAACCCTGAATAAAATTACCTGGGAGACTAAAATGAAAACCGGCTCACATCGAGTTTATCGATTCCTAATCGGGATTTTCATACTCTATCCAACCATATCAACTGCAGCCATTAATCTGATCCCTCAACCAAGTCAGTTGGATATTGGCGTAGGTTATTTTATCCTGACTGAGAACAGCAAGATTGCAGTCACGCCGGAAACAGAGCAGATCGGGCATTACCTGGCTCAAATCATTACCAGGCATACCGGCTGGGAACCAACCGTATTACCACTCACAAATCGAAACGAACCTGATCTAATCATTTTAACCATAGACAACCTGACTGGCAGTGGCGCTGAAGGTTACCACTTGAATATTGATGAAAAACGACTACTTTTGTCGGCTGCCAACCCAGCCGGTGTATTTTATGGTTGTCAAACCTTGCGGCAATTATTACCGAGAACCCCCCATGAAACAGACCAAGTTAAACAATCGGGAACCTGGCAAATACCGACCTTAAAGATCAGCGATTCCCCCCGCTTTGCCTGGCGGGGCATGATGCTGGATGTATCACGGCATTTCTTTCCCAAGGAATTCATCATGGAGCTGATCGATTATCTGGCCTACCATAAATTAAATACCTTTCACTGGCACCTGATGGACGATCAAGG
>DAOWAH010000263.1 GCA_030634675.1 Fidelibacterota bacterium | reverse complement strand
TGGAAAAATGATATTTTACGCGGTATATATTAGTTTATTGATTCTTTTCGGGTCAATGGAGACAGTTCCTTTCGTCATCAGTTTCACGGTCTATTTTATTGTTCTGCATATTATTGAAGCCTTATACTTGCAGTCTATTTTTAAGCCTGAAAAGTTATAGATAAAGTAATTATCAATTAATGAGCGCAACGGAACACGGCGGCGGTACCAGCGAATTTGATGCTGGTGAAACTATCCTTCAGCACGTTTCCAACAGTTCTATCGATCACCCAATCCTTGAGCTACCAACTATCTTTGGAATCAATTTTTCGGTCACCAAGCATGTATTGATGCTCTGGCTGGTGGCGACAATCGTTTTTACCGTTATTACCTGGGCGGTTCGGAAATATGTAAAACAGGAACGTCCAATTCCAACCGGATTCATGAACGCCCTGGAAGCGGTTGTCCAATATATTCGTGATTCGATTATCCGGCCCAATGTCGGGGAAAAGTTCACCAATACCTGGGCGCCGCTGATCCTGACCTTCTTTTGTTTTATCCTGATGGCGAATATCATCGGACTGATTCCGATTTTCGATTTGCTGGGTGTCATTAACAGATTTATTTTCCAGGTGGATGCAGCTGACAGTCACAATTTTATCAATAAACTATTGCATGGCGGCGTCACTGCAACCGCCAATTATAACGTTACTGCCGCCCTCGCCATAATCACTTTCACCAGTATCATTATTGCCGGTAGCAAAGCCCACGGATTTTTCACTCACTGGAAAAATCTGGTGCCTCCCGGCCTGGCCTGGCCGGTTTATATTATCCTGATCCCGATCGAGATAATCGGGATGCTGGTCAAACCATTCGCCCTGACCATGCGGTTGGCAGCGAATATGACCGGCGGGCATATTGCTATTCTGGCAATTTTATCATTCGTATTTATTTTTACGGCTCTATTTAATACCGCTTTAGCCGGAATCGGTGCCGGTTTACTGGTCTCCGTTCCCCTGGCGGTTGGTATCTCGGCCTTGGAGATAATCGTTGTTCTTGTTCAAGCTTATGTTTTCACCATGCTGACGGCTGTATTCATCGGCATGGCAATCAATGTACATCATTAATCGGAGGTTTTAAATGACACGTACAAGAAAATACACCATCATGACCTGGTTAGTCCTGTTCATGATGCCAGCAATCGCCCCGGTTCTGGCCGCGGATGGCAACCTGAATTTGCATTACTTCGGCGCTGCTATCGGTTTGGGTTTCATCGTAATCGGCGCGGCCCTTGGTATCGGCAAATTTGCTGCTGCTGCTGCCGAAAGCATTGCCCGTCAACCCGAAGCAGCTGCTCAGATCACTGGCGCCATCAATCTGCCGCTCTTCCTGCTGGAAGGCGTTGCGATTCTGGCAGAAGTATTCGTGCTCTTAATCGTTTTAATGAAATAATCCGGTCTTAGATCAATCCTTTCTGGTGGCCCGGCCGATTAATTTTAATCGCCTTTTCACCTATTGATTTGATGACCGATCAATTGAAATACAAGTAATGAATAATCCTCTTGTTCAACCCGATCCGGGTCTGTTTATCTGGACGATTATAACTTTCCTGGTCCTGTTATTTCTATTGACCAAGTTCGCCTGGAAGCCGCTGTTGGGGATGCTCCGGAAACGGGAAGATACCATTCGTCAAACTTTAGACGATGCGGAAAAAGCCCGACAGGAACTGGAAGAATTACAGCATAAATCGGAAGCGTTGATTGCTCAGGCACGGGCGGAAGCCCGGAATATCGTGGCTGAAGGAAAATCGGCCGGCGAACAAATCAAGGCTGATACCCTCGCAACCGCCCGGCAGCAGTCTGATATTTTGATTAAAAATACCGAAAAACAGATTCAGGCCGAGACCGAAAAAGCCATTACCGAAATCAAGCGGGAAGTGGTGGACCTGTCTCTGGAAGTAGCGCGTAAATTGATCCGGAAAAATCTGACCAAGGACGACAATCAGGCCTTTATCGACGAAACTATCAATACTATTTCGAAACGCAATGAGGCCTGATAAAAAAGCCCGTCATTACGCCCAGGCGCTGTTCAATGTGGCCCGGCAAACCGACAGCATTCTAACTGTCCGGGATTCACTAATAAGGGTAGCTTTCCTGCTGAAAAAGGACGCTGTTTTCAAAGTCTTTTTTCAGACAACCAAGATTACACCGGTCGAAAAAGTATCGATCCTTTGTCAGGTGTTGCAGGACCGCTGTCATATTATTGCGGCGGAATTTTTCGCTCTGTTGGCGGAACGGAAGGAATGGAAACTATTTATTCCTACCCTGCGCGCCTACCAGACAATCCAACGCTCTGAACTCGATCTGGCAACGGTAACAGCCTATGTAGCCAGCCAACTCGATGCCGGTGTGATAGGAGCAATTGAACAGATCTTGACAGACCGGTTGAAAAAAACGGTAGATTTTACAGTGGTCGTAGATCAGTCTTTACTCGGTGGTTTGAAACTACGAATCGGGAACCTGTTCGTGGATGGCTCCCTGCAACACCGCTTGGAACGGTTGCGGCAGAATATGTTGCAATCATAACCTGTTAGAGAATTATGGAAATCAGAACTGAAGAAATAAGATCTTTATTACGTGAGCAAATCGAAAAATTTGATGTCTCCGTTGATGTATCGGAAGTCGGTGAAGTAATTGAAATTGGCGATGGTATTGCCCGTTGCAGTGGTCTAGAAAATGTTATGTCCAGCGAACTGGTAGAGTTGCCCAATGGTGTTTTTGGCATGGCCCTGAATCTGGAAGAGGACAATGTTGGTTTGATCCTGTTCGGCGAAAGCCACTTAGTGAAGGAAGGGGATCTTGCCAAGCGAACCGGAACCGTCGTCGAATGCGGGGTAGGTCCCGGCATGCTGGGCCGGGTTGTCAATCCTTTAGGACAAGCTATTGATGGTAAAGGTGCTATCGAATTCAAGCAGACCCGCCGCATCGAGCGCAAAGCCTTGGGGGTGCTGCAACGCTCACCGGTGAAAGAGCCGCTGCAGACTGGACTGAAAGCCATCGATAGTATGATTCCCATCGGTCGCGGCCAGCGTGAGCTGATCCTTGGTGACCGCCAGACCGGTAAGACGGCGATTGCTATCGATACGATCATTAATCAGAAAAATACCCACAAAACCGATTCCCCGGTTTTTTGTATTTATGTGGCCATCGGACAAAAAGCTTCCACCGTGGCGCGGGTCGTGGTGGAACTGGAAGCCCAGGGCGCCATGGAATACACC